>CAIZKT010000578.1:0-3042 GCA_903933565.1 uncultured Victivallales bacterium
CATCGGGTTGGTGCTGCCGCAGATGAGCAGCCAGAGCGCCTCGCCTTTCTTGCCGACTGGAATGGTGACCTTCCTCGGCCAGTTGTCCCAGAGGCTTGTGAAGGCGATGTTTTTTCCTTCGCGAGGTCGCTCGAAGACAGCATGCTGCGGGGTCACCATGGTCGCTTCAGGCACTGCGGCGGCCATGGGACTGGCCGCCCTACCTGTGGATTCTCCGGTAGGGCGCGCAGGCCCTTGCGCGCCGTCTGTCGCTGCGACCTTGTCGAGTTGAACGACGGGCGTGATCTTTTCCCAATCATAACCATTCGTGGTGGCGCCGAAGATGGCACCGATCCAGGGAGTAATGCCATTGTAGGCGAGACGGCAGGAGACCGTGTTCGGCCTCGGGGAGAGGTACTTCTGCTTGAAGATGTCCCTGATGTCACCGTTGAAGAGATTGGTCATGACGACCGGACTCCAGACCGCATTCTCGGGCGCCTTCGACAGGGTCTTCGCCGCGCGCTCCGCATCCCCCTCCGGATCGGTTACCTCGACCTTGTAGACCTGCAAGAAGGGAACGTTCCCCCGCTCCACCTTTGCGAAGGCGAGCCGGTGGCCCGGAACCGCCGTCGGCCCGAGGCAGCCCTGGGGATCAATCGCGCTGGCGATCACCTTCGTCTCGCCGACTTTCTTCTCGAGGGTGATCGCCTGCACCGGAGGCACACGCCCCTGCAATTCCACCACGATTTCGGCCTTATCCGTGGCAGGCAGGTCGAGCTTCAGCATTCCGTGGCCAGTCCAGGGTTCGATGGTAAAGGTTCCTCCGGTAGGGCGCGCAGGCTCTTGCGCGCCGCGGCGGCCAGGGCCTGGCCACCCTACCTGAAGGCCGTTGACGGCAACCGCTGCAACCTGATCCGCACTCACGGGCAGTCGCAGCTGCATTCTCGCCGGACGAGCCAGGCTGACCGTGTAGCGGTCCACATCACCGTCCTTCTTAAATAGTATCGAGTAATCGGGGGTCCTGAACGAGGCGTGATCCCAGGCGGAGGGAAAACTCGGCGCGACCGTCACCACGCCGTTGGGATAATCGGGCCTGTAGCCAAAAAGACCCTCCGTCACCGCGCGGCAGAACATGGAGGTGATGTCGGCAAAATCGATGCTGCAATTCGGCTGGCTCAGGCCGCCCGGAGAGATAATTTGCGGGCGAACCCGCCAGTAGCCATGTTTGACAGTGGGATCGCCGTACATGCTTTCGAGCATCGTACCCTTGAGCAATTCCCACCCCTCGTCGCCTTGACCCGCCAAGAAATACCCCAGCGCCATCGCAAAGTTATCGCCATGGTAGAGTTCGCGAACCGACCAGGTGCCCGGCACCCAGTTGGAGGTCTGGCGCATCTCACCGCCATAGGGGAACTTGTATTTTTCCATCTCCCGATCCGTATAATACATCGCCTGCCATGCCTGCATCGGCGTCGCCAGCCCCGCCTCGATCGGCAGGTGCTCGCTGTAGACCCAGGCGTCGTCATGGACTCGCTTGAGCCCGCTCTGCTCGATGTACGCGCCGTAGCGCCCCTTCCCAGGGAGCCAGAGGACCCGATCAACCGCCTTGGCGATCTTGTCAGCCTCGGCATCATGCTTCTTCGCCTCCTCCGGTTTGCCCAACTGCCGACAAAGATCGGCCGCGCCACGCCGTTGGTAGTAGATGTACGCTGACTCCTCAGAGGTTCCGCCCCCGTTGTACCATTGGTTGTCGGTTGGCCAGCTATTGAGGTAGCTCTCATAGAGGCCTCGATCCTCCGGATCGAAACACTCCTTCGCCCATTGCAAGTGCAGTTCAAGCATCGGGAGGAGCTTCGCCGCAAACTCCCTGTCCCCGGTGCTCCTCCAGTCCCTCACGCACTGGTCAAAGAACTGGGTCTGCATGTCGTAGTGCTCGCCCAACGAGACGATTTTCCCAAGGCCGAAGAAACGCGAATTGCTGGACTGCCTGGCCCCGGAGGGATCTGGCTCTGGCTGGATCTTGCCATTCGGTGATGTAACCTGGCTTTTCCTCTTGGCCTCCATGGCGATGGCGACACGATCATGCCACCCGTAGGCGGTTGCCCCGTCCATAATGCGCCACCCCAGATAGGGATTCCGCCAGTCGGATCCGCCATGGACAAAGTTGGGGGCGACATAAAGCCCGGCCATCGCCGCTGTCGAAGCGCCGACGCCGGCATCAAACCAGGGATCAGGCGTCCCCGCCTTCACCCGGTCGCCGAGAGCGACCACGCGGGCAAGGCCCGCCTCAAAAGCTTGTTTCGCATCTATCGGCTTTTTCACCCCGGCGCCGGTCACGGCGACATAGTGGGCGCCGCCTGCCCCGTTTAACGGAACGACCCATTCCAGACCAGCTCCTTGTATGGGAGGATCCTTGGCCCTTGAGGGGGGGATTCCCCCCGTGCGCTCGGCAATCGCGACTGGCGCTGCCCGGAGAAGCTTTTCTCCGCAAACTCCCTCGACCTCACCGGCCCGAAACCCTGCGTCGGTCTCCTTCACGGCGGCGGGTGTGCCTTTCCTCACATCGGGCGGAAAGTAGCGCCACAGAAGCTCGTCACCCGGCTTCGCCCCGGAAGCCTTCACCTCGACGACAAACCCATCCCCTTCCGACACCGTGGTGGCGGTCATGGCCAGCTTCAAGCCTGTGAACCTGGGATCGGAGAGATCCCATTCCATGCGGCCGGGCCGGTAGCGCATCGTGCGTTGGGCAAACTCATCGAGCCGCACCAGCCCGGCACTGGTTTTGACCGCCCCTTGCAAGGTACCGAGGGGGCCGGTCAGACCCGGCATCTCCCCGGCCAGTATGACGGCATAGCGAGCATTGCAGTACAGGGGCCGATTATACCAGCGCGGGCCGTTCTCCAGCACGATTGCGTTCCCCTCGGGATGATAAATCAAACCGGGCTGGCCCTGCGGGACTGCGCTGCAGCGCGTTTCGCTTTGTGCCAGTCCGTCGGAGCTCGCTGTAAGATGGATCTCCCCGGTTTGCCCCTTCTGGGCGCGGAGGATGACCAAAGCCAGCCC
>CAIZKT010000579.1:0-8311 GCA_903933565.1 uncultured Victivallales bacterium
AGGCCCTCGACCCTCTGCGGTTCTCAGACAAGCGAACCACTACGGAACTGACCTGCGCCCTGTGGCCAGGGCTGGGCTTGCCGTCACCGGCTCGGTCCAGTATAGTCAAGGCCCGGCGCGGCCACGGTGGGTGGAGAGCGCGTACTACTGAGCGGGATTGGCGGACGAGCGAAGTTGGCAAACGAAAGGTGCTAAGGCATGAAGACGAGCAGACGGACCTTCACCCTAATCGAGCTGCTGGTGGTCATCGCCATCATCGCTATCCTGGCGGCCATGCTGCTACCCGCGCTGGCCAAGGCGCGGGAGTCGGCCCGCAAGGCCTCCTGCCTCTCCAACACCAAGCAGATCGGGCTCAGCGTCATGCAGTACATCGATGCCAATGACGAATTCCTGCCGGAGACCATGAACACGCCCCAGACCATCGATATCTTCGGTTTCCTCGATCCTTACCTGAGTGACGTGAACGGGTTCCGCTGTCCCTCCAGCACCTCTAGCAACCGTAAGACCTGGAACTACGGCTTCAGCACGTCTTCCTTTGGCTATAGAGCCGTACGGCCGCTCTTCACGATCGGAGGCTACTCCTGCACTAACGGGACCTCGCCGATGAAGATCGGCACGATTGGTAGGGTGAGCGAACGGGTGGGCTTCACGGATACGATCGCCGACTTCTACATCCGGCCCGATTTCTGGAGCAGCACGGCCGGCTCTGGCCCCGGGGGCTCGTACTACTGCGTCGACTGCCGCCACAGCGCCGGCGCCAATGGCTGGTTCTTCGACGGGCACTCCGAGTGGCTGAAGGGCATCTCGCCGCTGGGCGGCGGGCATCTGCTCTGCGCCGCCGGGCGCATTGAGTTCTACTCGACTCTGTTCGATTGAGGCGCTGGCCAAATCCTGACCGGGCGCCATGAGGCAGGCCATGACCTCCCCTTCCCGCCATCGTTTTGCTGTATTCTTCGACACCCACTACTGCCTGGGAGCCGATCCGGCTCTGGCCGCGGCGAGCGCCGAGACTGATGATCTGCCGCGCTATCTATGGATGCGCGAACACCTTTTCCCGAGCCTCCTTACTGAGCTGTGTTCGCAGGCGCCGGAGTTCTGCGTTTGTACCGGCGACCTCTGCGAGGGCGCCCGGCGCCCCGACGCCGAGGTGCCGCGCCGCGAATTGCGCGACGTGTTCGAGCGCTTTGCCACCGCGGGGTTGACCGTATTCAACGCCCGCGGCACCCACGAACCTCCGGCCGACTATGCGGCGGAAGCGCTGCCGCGCTTCGCGGCGATTCTGGGTCGCGCCGTCTCCGAGCCGTACTTCGCGCTGGACACCCCGTGGGCGCGTTTTGTGCTGCTTGAGTATCTCACCCTGGAGCCGGGAAACCCCCAGGCGGAGTGGCTGGCCGATCAGTGCCGATCCACCCCGACTGGCCGGCCGCTTTTCGTCTTTGCCCATGCGCCGTTGGCGAATTTTGCCCGGCCGGGCTTTTCGCCAGAACCCATGCGTCAGGTGCTGAACTTCGTGTTTGCGCAACGCTCTCCGACGGTGTTTTTTTGCGGCCACACGCACAACCAGGCGTTGTCGTATCACCCCACCCCGGCGGGCGGCTTTGTGCAGATCAAGGGCTCCAGTGTGGGCTTTCCCGCCGCGCCGCTCGAGGACCTGGCCCGGCGGCACCTGCTGCTGCTTGAACCCACCGACCGCTACTACTGGGGCGTGCCGGAGGACGTGGCTCCGGGGTACTGGCTGGTCGATGTGGGTCCCGCGGAGGTGACCGCCGAATGGCATGGCGTCGGTCGGGGAAGGCTGGGGCGTATCCGCCTCTCGACGGACGGTGCCGCTCCCGAGGTGCTCAGCGCGCCACCATTCCTCGACCTGCGCCTGCGGCCGGCCGACCTGCCGCTGCTGCGCCACGCCACGCTGGAGTACTTCATGCTCGGCGACGGCGCGGTAGGCATCGGGGTCGAACTGAACGGCATTCCGCTGGGACATACCCGCCCGAACGGTGGTTATGCGGCTCGGCGGCACCTCGATCTACCACAGGCCGCCCTGGCCAGCCTGGCTGCCGCCAACCAGGTGAAGTGGTCGCCCGCCGCAGCGGGCTCGTGGCTGCTGGGTTCGGTACGCCTCGCCGGCGAGACCTACGATGGCCGCCGCCTGACCTCGCCCATCGTTCCCCGGCTCCTGGCCTGCGGCACGGTCGCCGAACGCTTCGCCCACCGTCCCGAGTGTCGGCGCCTCGAGGCCGGCGCCCCCTTCACCCTGGACCTGGACCTGTGAACGGGTGGCAGGCCACGCGGCGAAGAACCGGCCCATGAACCCGGGGTGGACGGCGCGTTTGCCCCCCCGCAAGCCAAAGCGTCCAGTCCGTCCAGTCTGTCCAGTCCGTCCAGTGGCGCCGCCAGCAACCGAGGAGTACAGCCATGAGCACAGAAACCGTTCAGGGTGGACAGGCGTTCGACCTGTCGCTGGGTGAGTCGGCCGAGTTCCGTCTGCCGAACGGCCAGACGCGGCGCCTCACCCTGATCGCCCTGCGCGAAGAGCCCGACCGCATCCGCGGCGTGGTCCGTCGCCCCGCGGCGCTGGTCGAGGTGGACGGCGAGCGGGTCGAGCTGGTGGCGGGACACTACCACCTGCCGACGATCGTGAGGGGGGTGAAGATTGCCTGCTCGGTCACCCGCGGCATTGCCCAGGCGCTGCTCGTCTACCAGGATATCCATGCCCTTGACAAGGATGCGCGCTTGCGCTGCTGGGCCCCGACGGCGCCCCTTTTCGGCCCACAACCGCTGGTCTACCCGGTCCGGCAAACCTGGTTCGCCTCGATGACGCAACTCGGCAACGAGCGCACCTACGTCGATGCCGGCGAGCTGACCCTGAACGACCCCGCCCGCCGGCATATCTACTACCACTACGGCGTCGACCTGGGCGGCTACGACAAGGCGGTGCCGGTGGTTGCGGCCGCCGCGGGTCGCGTCGTGCGCCGGGCTGACGACTGGGCCGCGGACGAACCGCGCGACGAAAACCCGCGTGATGACGTGGTCAACCTCCGCGACGCCGCAGGCTGGCGCTACCGCTACTCACACCTGGACATGATCGCCGACAGCGTCCGCGTCGGCGGCGAGGTCGGCGCCGGCGACCTCATCGGCTTCCTCGGCAAGAAGGGCTCCTCGGGCGGCTGGAGCCATCTGCACTTCGGCATCCGTGGCCCGCAGCCCAGCGGCCGCACCGGCGAGATCGAGGCCTGGCCCTACGTGGTCGAGGCCTACCTGCATGAGCACCCCGGAGCCCTGCTCGCCTGCGCCCGGCCGCACCGCGTCGCCGGCGTGGGCGAAACCGTGGAACTCGACGCCAGCCTCTCCCTCTGCGACGGCGGCCGCATCACCGCCTACGCCTGGCACTTCCAGGACGGCGATACGGCCGCGGGCCCGGTGGTTCACCGAACCTACGCCCGCGAAGGCATGTACTCCGAGAGAGTGACCGTCACCGACGACCGCGGGCGCACCGAGGTCGACTTCTGCGTCGTGCAGATCCTGCCGCCAGACGCGGACCCGGCCCGCACCCCACCCACCCTGCACCTGACCTACTACCCAACCCAGGACCTGCGCCCCGGACAGCCCATCGCCTTCAAGGCCAGAGCCTTCATCCGCGGACCCTTCGCGGCCAACCAGGGCGGCGAAGAGCACTGGGACTTCGGCGATGGAACCACCGCCCGGACCTGCTCCAACGACGAATTCGCTGAGCGTTGGCACGCGTACGCCACGCCGGGGCGCTACGTGGTCACCGTGCAACGCACCGGCTTGAACGGGATCTCGGCAACCGCCCAACTGAAGGTCGATGTGGGCGGCGGCGCCTGACGCCCGCCCTCGTTGTGGAGGATACAAGACCCCATGGATAAAGCCAGAAACGCCGTGCCGCGGACCCTCGACTTCTCGGTCAAACTGGAGATACCGCTGCAGGAGACGCGCTCCGATTACTGCTGGTTCCACCCGCGCTGTGTCGCCTTCCCGGCCGCCGCTCCAGACCACCCGCCAGCGGTGCTGATGACCATCCAGAAGCATTTGATGGTCAGCGACTTCTATTCTGGCCTTTACCAGCTGAGGACAGACGATCTCGGGCGGACCTGGCGCGGTCCGGTGGAGATTCCTGAACTCGCCTGGCGGCGGCAGCCGGATGGGATCATCATCGCGGTGGCCGACGTGACTCCCGGATTCCACGCGGCGACGGGCAAGGTCCTGGCCATTGGGGCCCAGGTGCGCTACAGCCCGGCGGGCGTGCAACTGGAGGACGTGCCACGGGCGCACTCGACCGCCTCTGCGGTTTACGACCCCCACACCGACGCCTGGTCGCCTTGGCGCACCGTCGCCATGCCGGCCGACGCCGCCTTCGCTTTCGCTCGCAGCGCCTGTGCTCAATTCCTGGTCGAGGATGACGGCAGGCTGCTGGTGCCCTTCTACCATGCCGCCTGCGGCACCGTACCGTTCGCCGTCACCGTCTTTCGCTGCAGCTTCGACGGCGTGGAACTGAAGCTGGCCGCCGCGGGCAACACGCTGGAGCTGAATGTGGTCCGCGGGCTCTGCGAACCCTCGCTGGCGCGCTACGGCGGACGCACCTACCTGACCCTGCGCAACGACCTCAAGGGCTACGTCACGGTCAGCGACGACGGTCTGCATTACGAGCCGATCCGGCCTTGGACCTTCGACGACGGCGCTGAACTGGGCAGCTACAACACCCAGCAGCACTGGCTGGCGCACCAAGACGGTCTGTTCCTCTGCTACACCCGCCGGGGCGCCAACAACGATCACATCATGCGCAACCGCGCGCCGCTGTTCCTGGCGCAGGTCGATCCCGAGCGGCTTTGCGTGCTGCGCCAGACCGAGAGGGTGCTCATGCCCGAGCGCGGCCTGATGCTGGGCAACTTCGGCGCCGCCGCGATCACGGCGCAGGAGTCGTGGGTGACGGACTCGGAGTACCTGCCGAAGACCGCGGGCGGCAAGCCGACCGCCGCAGGCGGCAACGTCTCGACCTTCGTGGCGCGCGTCCTCTGGTCGACGCCAAACCGCCTCGCCCCGTGGAGTCGAGAACAGACGTCGGGGGACGCGCTCAACGGGTAGCGCTTATGGACAGCGCACCCAGCATCGAAAGCCCCTCACAGCCTCAGCCGGTCGCCCCAATCCGGCTCGAGCCAGGGCCGTTCGGCCGCCAAAAGCTCGTCAAAACACTGGCGGATGCGAGCCGGGGTGGCGCTGGCCGCGGTAGTGGGATCGATGAGGCAGGCCTCGAAGGCTTTGCGCAGATCCTTCTCCAGCCAGGCGTCGCTGGCCAGGGTCTGCATATCGGCCATCCCCCGGCACAGTGCCGCCAAGGCGATCGGCAGCCGTCCCACGTGGTGGGGATGGACACCGGTCCGGTCCGTGGTGCAGCAGACCTCGACGCAGGTGTCGTCGGTGAAGTTCTCCAGGCAGCCGTGGTTCATCACATTGAGGTGCATCCGGTAGACGTTGTCGGTCTCCAGTGCATGCATGATGTGTACCGCATACTCGAACGAGCGCGTCAACTTCAACGGCTTCCGCCCGTCCACCTGCTGCGCCAGGTCCGAGTCCGCCGACCAGCGCGGCGCCGTGGTCTTGACCTCAGGGCTGGTTGCGCGCTCCTCGAACAGGATTCCGGCCCGGTCTTCGGCTCGCGGCAGGAAGTAGGGCAGGTACTCGGCGCAGTGGCGCGAGGACTCCGTGGTCCAGTAGCCGAGTTGCCGGAGCAGTTCGAACTGGACCGGGCGCAGCCGGTATACGGCTTCCTGGGTCGACGCCTGCAACAGATCCGGGTAGGCGTTGCGGCCATCCAGGTACTCCAAGCGCAGGAACCAGTTCATGTGGTTCACCCCGGCGGCTTCGTAGCGCAGCTCCTTGTGGCTGCAGCCGATCCAGTGCGCGATCTCGCGGATGCCGTACTGGATGTTGTGGCAGAGGCCGAGCATGTGGACCTTCGGGCAGGCCAGGTTCAGGATGCGGGTGAGCATCGACATGGGGTTGACGTAGTTCAGCAGGTAGCCGCCCGGGCAGCGCGCTTCCATGTCCTTGCCGATGGCCACCAACTCCGGCGCGCAACGCAGGGTGCGAAACACGCCCCCCAGGCCCACCGTGTCGCCCACGCCCTGGTAAATGCCGTAGCGCTTCGGAATGCTGATTTCATAGTGGAAGGGCACCCCCTGGTAGGCCGGCCCGCCCTGCGCGAACGAGGTCACCACGTAGTCAGCGCCCTCCAGAACCCCGCCGCGCCACTCGGTCGCAGCCCGAATCCGCGTCGGCGCGCCATAGTGCGCTACCACTTTGCGGGCGTGCGCCTCAACCGGTCCCAGATGATTCGGGTTGATGTCGACCAGCACAATCTCGCTGTCCCACAACTCCTTGAAGGACAGAATGTCAACCAACGATTGCGCCCCGAAGCCGCTGCCCGCGCCGATAAACACGATCTTCGCCATGATCTGCTCTCCCTGGCCCGCGGCAGCCCCTGTACGACCGGGGCGTCCACCGCGCGGCGCTGGCCCTAGCCTAGCGTGCCGCCGTGCCCGACGCAATCTGAGCAGGGCCTCAAAGACAGAGGCGATTTCAGAACCCGGTTGAACCCCTTCCGCCCCGCCATTAACGTAGCCGCGTTCGTGGAGAGGCCGTCCGGTGAGTGTTTGGCGTCAGCGCGCCTGCCGTCGCCGACGAAGCAGGAACGGAGAGACTACCGATGGAGCTAGCGCACCGACTCGTTACCGGCGTGGGCGCCGCGGCCCTGGCCGCGGTCATGGCCGTCGCCGCGGAACCGCCGCCGACGTTCCAGCCGCTGGCTCCCCTCAACCAGTTGCCGCTGGGCGTCTGGACCGGGCAGTTGCAGAGCCTGAGCCATACCCGCGACTTCAACCGCATCGGCGGCGAGGAGCCCTCCGGCAGCACCTCGACCCTCGCCCTGACCCTTAACTACGTCTCGCCCGAGGGGTATGGCCTGAGCCTCGGCGGCCAGTACGTGCAAAGCCAGAGCCTGTTCTCCCACAACCCCGACATCCCCATCAACAACACCTTCCACCTGCTCAACCACGCCTACCTGAACTACCGCCTGGAGGAGTTTGACCTGCCCAAGACCTCGGTCCGCGCCGGTCGTATCAAACCGGATTTCCTGATGATGAACGGCCTGGCGCCGCGGCAGAAAGCGCAGGCATTCGAGGGCGCCATGCTCCGCACCGAGGACGTCCCCGACCTCAAGCTCAGCGCGGGCTGGTTCCGCAAGTTCAGCTCCTGGTCCACCCGGCACAAGAACCGCGACGAGGACTTCGGCTTCAACTACGAGTTCACCGACGTTGCGGACCTCGCACGACGGCCCTACGAGACCGCGGGCACCGTGTTCACCGACCTGGTCTACAGCGGCATCCCGCGTCTGCGGCTGAACCTGGGCGACTTCTATTCCGAAGACATCATGAACCTGGCCTACGCCAGTCCTACCCTCGACCTGCTTTCCTGCCTCACCTGGACCGGCGTCTGGGCCTATGAACGCAGTACCGGCGACTGGCATGACCAGGCGGCGAATGGTGGCAAGGCTCCCGCCGACCTCGAGGCGAACTACCTGCAGACCTACCTTACCTACGAGGTGATCAAGAACCTGAAGCTCATGCCGGGCTACGCCTGCGTCCTCGGCCACAACGACGGCGCCGAGAACCACAGTTTCCAGGACCTCTTCCAGGCGGATCTGCTTCCCTTGGTGGGCCTGATCGGCCGCCCCATTGGCTATGCGGCGGGCGCGCAGATGGGCTACCTCTCTACCCTCTACAAGCCCTGGGAACGCACCTCGGTGTGGGTCCACTACGTCTACACCGACATGGATAACGCCTACACCACCACCTACGACGGCCAGGAGATCAACCTGATCGTGGGACAGCAGTTGACCCCCGCCCTCAGCGTCACCGTCAAACTGGCCTACGCCTGGTTCAACGGCAGAAACAACACCGACAATAGCTACGGCACCGACACCCGCCTGTTCGTCACCTACAAGTTCTGACGCGGGGCGGTATGGACCACGGCTCAGGCGCGGCGGGTGGCGCCCCAGCGCCTTGTTCATGGGCGCAGGTCAGTTCCGTAGGGGGGTGCTTGTATGAGAACCGCAGAGGGTCGGGGGCCTGCCCGCCGTGGTGGGTCGAGAGACAAGTGTCCGAGTCCCCCCCGTCAATTCGATCCCAATTTCAATCTCGATCCGCCATCCCACCGCTACGGTTTCGCGGCGGCACCACCAGCCGCGGAAGTCGCGGGTTCGCCTCTGCCTCTTCAGCCCCGAAGGGGCGCCATCCCT
>CAIZKT010000580.1:0-13157 GCA_903933565.1 uncultured Victivallales bacterium
ACGGATTAGAAGTCCGTTGCTCTATCCAACTGAGCTACCGGGGCATATCCATGTACGGCAGGGCGGGTAATCTCATCCTGTCCAGCGGCAATTCAACTCCGCAGTAATCCCGAGTATAGCCGCTCTGAAGCTGTGAGAGAACAACCGCTCCACACGTTGCGGGCCCACCGTAGCGGGCGCAACCGGGCATGATTCCGCCGCCGCTGTTCGACGGCGACCCCAATGCCGACACCGCTTCTCAGCCGTTGGCTGCCATAGCCACGAAGCGCCGCAGGTTCTCCAGACCGATCTTGATCCCGGTCAGCACGTCCTCCATACCCTCGAACTCGATGGAGAGCACTCCCGCGTAACCGGCCCGGTGCATCACCCGCAAGCACTGGAGAATGGGCACGTTCCCATGGCCGATGATCGCCCCGCGCCAGAAGTTTCCGCCTCGGGAAACTGCCCACCCTGTGCCTGGAAAGGGCATGGTTCCGGGCTTGAGATGGAAATCTTTCGCATGGCAGTGGAAGGCGTAGGGCAGGAGCCGACCTACCGCGGTCGGCGGATCGTCATCGGCGCAGATGAAGTTTCCCATGTCGATGAGGATACCGAAGTTGGGGTGGTTCACGGCCGTGACCAACTGCTCGACCCGGAGGCTATCCTGGCAGAAGTAGCCATGGTTCTCCACCATGGTCTTGATCCCCTTTGCCGCCGCATACTCGGTCACGCCGCGACAGCCCTCGGCCAGGCGCGGAATGGCGGCGGCGAAGCTCCGTACCCCCTTGTGGTCCGGCCCCCAGCCGCCCGAGGCGTCATGCCGCATGCCCGGCACGCCGAGAATGGCAGCGATATCGACCTCGCGCCGGACCCGCTCGATCTCCGCTTGCAGATCGCCGCCTGAACCGCGCAGGAAATCTGCCCCGATGGTGTAGTTGGCGATTTCGAGGCCCACTCGGGCGGCCTCAGCGCGCAGCTCCTGCGCGAACTCCGCCAACGTCCGGCCTTCGGGAACCGCGAGGGTAGAGAACTCAATGACGTCGAAACCCATCTCCTTCGCCTTCGCTATCACCTCGATCTGCTGCATCTGTCCGCCGCGCACCAGTCGGCTGAAACTGTACGAACTTACCCCGATCTTCATTGCCCCGTCTCCTTGCTGTCATGCATCGCGCCGCGCCACCCGTGGCGCGTGAACCCTCGAGTCGGTACGTCCGGCCTGGGCCTGGAAGCTGGGTTCTCTGCCATTCGCCGCGGGGAACCGCGGCCAACCCCGGTCGTGCTTTTGTCCAAGCCTGCGGCCCACACCATAGGGCAGGAGATGGCCTCTGTCGAGCGGCTTGAGGTCTTTGTAGAAGTCTGCGAAGCCCTGCCAGAGCCTCGTTCTTAGAGCCCTGTGTACGTTCCTGCGTTCCTGCCCCGGCGTTGCGTGGACTCGCGCAGGCTTCTATAGTATACTTGGTAGTGGACGAAGGCGTCCCGGGCGGGTAGCCGGGACGCGGTCGGGCAGGTAGCGTGGTAGTTCCCAGGCGCCGCGCGCGCCGCGATGGCAGGCCGTGATCCGACAACCCCCCCCAGAGACACTATGGCAAAGAATAGCCCAGCGGAAACGTCTGAGACAACGCCTGACGCCGAAGTCGACGAGGCGGGGCTTTCTAAGGCCGAATTGGAGCGCAAACGTCGGCAGGAGGCTCGCCGCGAACTCAAGCGTCAGAAAGGAGAGCTTGCCCGCATCCAGAAGGAGATGCGAGGGCCCACCTCAAAGTGGGTGAAGATCGCCATCGTCGTGATCGCCGTGTTGGTGGTGGTGCTGGCTCTGGGCGGCTACTTCATCTACTGCTCCTATTCCGTCGGCATCCAACGCGACAGCTTCACGGAGGAATACAACCGGGCCGACCTGACCCGGCTGAGGCAGTGCGCGCCTGACAAAGCCCGTGAAGTGGACGACTTGAAGCGGCAGGCCGAGAATGCGGACGGGGCACTTTCCTGGCAGCAGGTTATCGACAAGTACCGCGAGGCGGAAGAAAAGCTGATTCAGGCGGCGGCGGCGGCCACGAATAACGCGGATGCCTACGACAGCGCGCGTACGCGTTTCCGGGTGCTCAAGGAGGAAGCGCTCAAGAATAAGCTTGACCAGTATGGCCGCGCCATCTGGGCCAGGGTACTGGAGGCCGACACGGCGTCCTCCGCCCAGGCGGCAGAGGACTTCTCGATCGCGCTGGCGACCGAAAAAATGACTCAGACCATTCAGTTGCTGGAGAAGACCTCGACCTCCTACGCGAAGCTCAAGGATCTGGATGAGCTTTCGGCCAAGTTTCGCGCGCAACGCAGTTCGGTCGAAGAGAAGGAATGGGAGCGCAATGTCCCCGAAGCCTGGGCTGCCATGCAGGGCTTGCTCAAGCAGATTGAGACGGCCCAGGAATCCACCGACTGGGCTACCGCAGCCGATCTCTGCCAACAAGCCATGGCGATGATCGCGCCGGCCTTGGAGAAGATCACCGCCCTGAAGACTCAGGCTCAGGAAAAAATTAGCGTCATGGAGCAGGTGATCAAGACGGCTGCCGCCAGCGGGGTGCCCACGGCCAAGCCTGCCCTGTGGGAAAAGGTCGGAACCGAGGCGAAGAGTGCGCGCGACGGTTTCAGCCAGTCCGAGTACGCCACCGCCGCCCGAACCGCCCAGGAGGTTACGGCGATGCTGGGCGCAGCCGGGGAGAGCGTCCGACAGGCGCAGGAGGGCTTGGGCGACGCCATCACGCAGATTAAGAGACTCTATGACCGCGCCACCAGCGCCACCGCCTTTTTTGCCCAGAACTCGGCGGTGGCGTGGCGGGACGTTCAGTCTATGTACCGGCAGATTCCCGAGTTGCAGCGGCAAAACAAGACCTTCGAGTTGGTGGACCTCTGCAAGGTGCTCAGGGCCCAGCTCGAGGCGTTGGTCCAGGAGCGTGACCAGCTCTTCGCCGACACCAAGAGCGCGGAGGACCGGTTGGAGGCTGCCGCCAAGACTGCGCTGTTTCCACACCTGCAGCACAACTACCCGGAGCCGTACGAACGGATTGAGGACTTGCGGCGCATGGCCGGTCGGCGTCGTGACCGGGGCGAGCTTCGCGAAGCGCGAGACCTGCTGGTGCAGGCCGCCGACGGCCTGGAGAAGCAGCTCAAAGAGCTAGAGGGCGTGCGCTCGGAGGTCACGGAGTTGCGCGCTTCACTGAGCGATCGCAGAGAACGCTTCCGCGAGGGGATCCGCCGGTTCATGGGGGCGGAATCGCCGGATATGGCGCGGAACGTGGAGCGCATCGAGCAGATGCTGACGGGGCATCTATATGCGGATGCCTTCACGATCGCCAAAGGCCTGGACAAGCTGCTGCCAAAGACGCGGTACCAGGTGGCGTTGAAGGGCGCCGTAGTGGACTACGAGAAGGGCGTGATGTGGATTGCCGACGGCGGCAACGAGAGTAAGCAACTGGACTGGTACGAAGCGCTCAAGTGGGCCGCCGCCCAGCGCTTTGCCGGCTTTGATGACTGGCGCCTTCCGACCGAGGAGGAACTTTGCGATCTGGCTCGCCTGCCCGCCACGGAACGCCGCACGCTGTTCCCGAACACTGCGACCGGTGGGCACTGGTCCAAGATACCCGCCCAAGAAGTGGCTGAGGCGCTGGTGGTCAGCGTGCCCGCGGGAACCATCTCTCGCGAAGACAAACGCAAGCCATTTTACGTCAGGGCAGTGCGTCAACCTGAATGAGCCGGTCAGGGAGGCCTTTCTGCGGCCTCCGCCAGCTCAGAGTTGCCCCGGTCTGGCGGGCGTCTCCGTGGAGACTGGGGTTTGTCCGCAGCAATCGCGGGTCGAGGGAAGCCCCGTCGGGAATGGCGTGATGTCGCTGGCGGCGGTGATTTCCTCGCGGCTGCTCAGGCTTTACGCCCGACAGAGGACCTCGATCGCCTCGTCCGATAAGACGATGTCGGCTTTCCGGCGCGGCACATATCCAGCGACCAGAGAGAGAAGCAATGCCGGGGGGTGAAGCCCCCAAGGCTGCTAAGTTCTTGCCGACGACGCCGCGATATGGACTGCGGTGGCAAGTCCGCCTCGGGCGAACGCGACACCGCTTTAGCGGGCGCCTGTCGGCCGGGCTGTAGGTCTCAGCCCAAGCGGCGTTGGCGACTCACCGCAGCGAGTCTCTACCGCCGCACTCCAGAAGCGCCGAGCCGCCGCGGGTGAGGCCGTGATCTGCCCCGATCCGAGGGTCTCGTCGGGAATGGCAAACGGCCACCGGAAGACACATAGCAGCCTTGGCGAGGCCCCCCACGACACCCACATCTCGCCTCGATTCCGGCTTAGGCCCTCTTGCCAAAACCGAGGCCGCCACCGGTAAGACGCGGGGGGATCACTTGGCGAGAAGCGAGACGCGAGCGGCAAGCCGACTCTTCTTGCGGTCGGCCTTATTGGCGTGGATCGTGCCCTTCTTGGCCGCCTTATCGAGGTCGGAGAAGCACTGGCGCAAGGCGACAGTGGCCTGCTCGCGGTTGCCCGTTTCGATCGTCTCGTTCAGGCGCGCTTCGCTCGTCTTGACGCGCGACTTGCTCGCGCGGTTCAGCGTGCGCCGCCCAAGACTGCTGCGCAACCTCTTCTTGGCTGACTTGGTGGTCGGCATACCCGTACACCGTCTTTCTGATTCAATGGCCCAAATGCCCAACGCTCTATCTGCATCTCCGCGCCCGTGCGGAAACAGCCTCATCGTGTCCGCGCGGCTAATGCCGCCAAGACAAGCATGTACTTTCGTCCTTCGTCGAGGAAAGTCAAGCCCGCTGGTGCTGCACTTCCCTCGTGCTATATTCGTGGGTTCAGGCAGGTTGCGCGGCGCCGAACGCTCCCCTGGTAGAAGGCGCTGGGCCAGCGCTACGTCTGAAATCGGGCGTAGTCTCGCGGTGTGGAGGAACGGCATGTCTGCACGGGCTGACCGGCAGCGGGCTTGGGCGATAGGGCTGGCGGCGCTGAGCCTGCCCTTGCGGTGTTGGGGACAGACCGTCGACAGCGCGTCGGCGTCGACCCCGGAGGCGCCGGCCGTGCAGTTCCGGGCTCTCGATGTCCATGACCGCCGCGAAGCCTTGGCGGACCTTCTTCACCGGCTCACTCTGGAGCGCGACAGTCGGCGCGAGGAGCACCGCGCCTATGTCGAGGCCACGAGTGCCGCCCAGGCCCTGTCCGCGTTGCCGGACGACGACCAGAAGCTGCGCTCGTGTATGGCCTTGTCGGCCGACCTCGGGCGTCTGGAAGAGCAGCTCAAAGAGAGTCGCTTGCGGCGGCTGGAAGTTCTGGACCGCATTCAGGCGCAGGCCTCGCAGGCGAGTCCGGCGTCCGTCGAGGGCGCCCGTATCTTGCGTGAGGCGGACTCCGAGATGCGACTGATGCTGTCCCAGCAGGAGGAGCAGGCGCGCCGCATGGCGCTGCTGCGGCGTCAGCTAACGGCGTTTGTCAACCGTATTCCGCCGCCCGCCGAGTTTCGCGCCGCCAGTGGCGTGGCGATGCAGTTGGTGGGGGTGGGTGAGGCGGCATTCTACCTCAGCGTGACGCCGCTGTCCGTGGGCCTTTACCGGCGCTTCCAGCAGACGTTGGCGCCGGTTCATGGCTCGGACGAGTGGACCACGTATGCGGCCACAACCGGCCCGGACGCGGCGCTGACCGGGGTATCCTGGTTTGAAGCCCGGCGCTTCTGCCAATGGCTCTCGGCGCTGGACGGGGTCGAGTACCGCCTGCCGCCGTCCCAGGAGGCCGCGGTTATCGGCTCGGTCCGCCCGGCGGCCGGATTGGCCTTCTGGGGTGACGACCTGTGGAACCCCGACGACCATGTAGCGCGTCGGGATCTGAAGCGGTTCGGGGTAGAGCTGGTGACGGTGTGGGACCCGAGCGCTGTGCTGGCGCCGAAACCCGGCGCCTTCGGAGACGTGGCATTTGCTCGTTATCCGTCGCTGGCCATCTACGTGGTCGCGGCGCGCCAGATGGGGGTCGCGCACCGGTGGCAACGCCTGAATACTCCAGCGCCATGAACCTATACACCGGCATATCCAGACCGGGGCGGGTGCCCATCTCCGGCCTTGCCTTTGGGGTCTTGCTCACGGGGTTGATTCTGGTTGGCCCGGCTGTGTCCTGGGGCCAGACCGAGAGTGTCCGCCGTCGGGGGCAGTACCTGCGCACTGAGGTCTTACGCGCCGACGCAGAGAAGACGTACTCGTGTGCCCTGGCCCCGACGTCGGGAAGCTACCCGGCCATCCTCTTCCGGCGCCTGGAGCGGCTCAAACAGCAGGAAGCGCGGATCTACGAGGTCGTCGTGGAGGAGAAGACTACGGATGCCGAGACCGGTCGGGACAGCGTGACCTACCGGGTGTCGCCGGGTGACGAACTGCGCGGTGAGACCAGCATGCGTGAAACCACCCGCGATCTGGGCCCCTTTGCGGACGAGCCGTTCGTCGTCAATGGCTTTAGTCTGCGCACGAATGCCGCCGGTCTCTACGTCGATAGCGCCCAGAGGTTTCTCCTTCCCTTCGACGACCTCTCGGTCAATGTGGTTGACCTTGAAGTCCGGCATCTGGAGATGGGGATGGTCAGCGCCCGCATCAGCCGCTATCTCACCCTGCGCTGGGACACGAAACGTCCAGACGAACGGATGAAGCTGGTGCAGACGGATCTGCTCGTGTCGCTGGGCACGGATTTTGAACCCCTGACATCGGTCGGAAGAGAGGGGCTGAGCGTGCGCGTTTCCATGCCTGAGACCATCCAGCCCGGGCAGGATGTGACGATTAAGGTGGAAGCCATCAACGGGGGAAAGCGAGCGGTCAGTTGCCTGGTAGGGCGGCTGTTCAGCCGACATCCGTGGATGACGGGCATCAACGTCTATCTCGGCAACGTGCCTGCGGCCGGAAGCCGCGAGTTTGAGCGTCTGGTTCACGTCCCGGAGAGCGTAACTCCGGGATATGTCTTCGCCGTCATCGGTTTCTGGGACATCCTGGGAACCGCCAAGGAGCTGGCGCAACCGCTATCCAGCCGCATTGTGGCAGCAACCGCGCCGTCCGCGCCACCGTAGTCACCCGCCCTCAGCCCGACTGCGGTTTCGCCGGTCTGGGCTGAGCGTTCCCTGGCCGTCCGTCAAACCCTTCAGATGGGCTTGATGTTGCGCACTTCCTTACCGTCCATCTCGATCTTGATCTCGATGGCATAGCGCCGACCGGCACTCTCCCCCATGCCCCTGAAGGCCCAGTTCCAGCGCCACTTGTTGGCGTCCTTGCCCTCCAGCGGACACGAGGCCCGGTAGTCCCACTGTCCCGTGAAGGTCTTGCCGTCCACGGTCACGGGCATGTTCTGCAACACCATGGACAAGCTCATCGCCTTGGGGTCGCCGAGCATCGTGAGCCGCGGCGAATTCACCTTGATCACCCGCGTCTGCGTGCCGTCAACCAAGGTGATCGCGGTCGTGGGCAGCACGATCGCGCGGTCAACCTTCTCGTTGTCCCCCAGATAGTGCATTCCTGAACCATTGGCAAAGGGCACCGTCCGTGCCGCCGGGAAGGTCACCAACGGCTTCGGTGGCGGGGGCTTCGTTTCCGCCTTCTTTTCGTCTTTTTTCTCGTCCTTCTTCTCGTCCTTCTTGGCGTCTTTCTTCTCGTCTTTCTTGGCGTCTTTGGCCTGTTGCCGCTCACGCGCCCGGAAGAGTAACCCTGACTCGAAGTCGTACGCCGAACCGCGGAACAGCATGTCGGTCTTGATACCCTTGAAGGCCGGCGCCACCACATCGCGGATCTGGCGGCTCACCTTGACTGCCGAACCGGGCGCCCGGTTCGAGCTGATCTCAGTCGCCAAAGCCTTCACCTCAGGGGTATCCAGTCGCTTGCCCGCCACGGCGGAGAGTTCATAGATCCCGTACTCGCCCTTGCCCTTGAGGTTCAGCAGCGAGGTTTCCCCGGGGCGGAGTGGTACGCTCACGCTGAACGGCTGTGCGGTGCCAGGCACCTTTGGAGTGATCTTGAGAGTCTGAGATTCCGGCATCCCCACCCACACCTCGAAGTTGATAAGGCTCTGCTTGTAGAGCTCCTCTCGCATGCGCCGCCAGCCCAGAGTGGCGACGTACTCGATGTCCTCATGGTTCTGAACGATGACGTACGAGGGCTTGTCACGGTAATGGCTGACGAGCGGCCCGAAGCCGAGCTTATATCCGCAGATGATGGCGAAGGCGCACAGCGTGCATTGAATGCCGTAGTAGACGCGGCCACGGCGTTTTGCCGGCTTCGGCTGCTCCTTCGCCGCCGACGCCTCTGGCGGCGCTCCCTTCTGGGGTGATTCCGCCGACGCTGCCGGTGGCGTGGCGGTCATCGGTACGGCAGCTGCTTCCGCGGGCTTCTTCTCCGCGCTTGCCTCATGCCGCCGGACCAGTTGGAATCGCTTCTTCTTGGTCTCGCTGGTCTGTTCGGCTTGAATCTCGCTCATGTCCACTTTCTGAACCCCGTCCATGGGCATCAGCGGCGCCTCGAGCTCGGGCTCCTCCGCCTTTGGTTCAGCGCGTGGTTTCAGGCGTAAACCGCTCCCTTCCCGGACGGTTCCGACTGTCTGCGTCAGGGGCTTCCAAGTGTTGCCGTCCCAAATCAAGTCGGTCTCTGAAAGCTCCCCAGACAGCAGTTTCAGGCGGATGTCGTCCAGGGTCATCGGTAGGCCTTCTTCGGCCTCCCCCGCCCGATAGACCAGGCCGCACGCCGGATCGGAGGCGTGAGGGATGGGCACCTGCTGACCACATTGGCGACAAGGGATCATGCCGCCAGCGTACTGGGGCTCGGCGCGGTGAGCCGTACCGCAGGCGGGACAACGGAAAAGGATCATGGCACCACACTCCTCGATGGGGCGCGACACACCTACCGCGACCCGTCCTGAGCACCGAACGCGAGCCAACCCATCGCATCATTATACGGCCACGGCGCCCGGTTTTCCAGCGGTCGGCACACGGCGCCATGGCTGTTTCAAAGTTGGCAGCCTGGTTGCCTGTGAGAGCGTGAGAACGTGATGGTGTGATGGCGTCTCAGACCCCCGGCCCCCCCGTCCACAGTCTCACACACTCACGCTTTCACACGTCGTGCCGACCCGCAAGCACGGCTGCCGGAAAACAAAACAGCCCTGACAAGGCGCGGCGGCGGGAGTCAGTCAGGCTCTGGCGCGGGCCGCCGAGGCCGCCGGTCGCCACTGCCGTCCAACCCACGACCTCACCTGGCCCATTCCCCGGCACGGCCTGCTTCCTACCGGGAAGATCGGGTCCGCAGTCACGGCGGCCAACCGGGCACTGTCGCCAGCGCGCGTCGAACGGCACGGTACATCCGCCTTCCCGAGCTGTCAATTCCAGATACCAGCAATTCGGTAGCGGCAAGCCGGACAGAGTCCGTCCGCGCCGAGGCGGCAATACTGCACCGCGAAGCCACGCCGAACCACCAGGGTTGCGCCACACGCAGGACAGCAGGTGTCCTCCCCGCGTCTCGGGCTGCGCTGGTTGCCCGTGTACACATAGCGCAGCCCAGATTGTCGGCCGCGGTCACAGGCGCGTTCGAGGGTTGCCGCGGGCGTTCCTGGCGGCCCGTCGGACATCCGGTAGTCGGGGTGATAGGCGGAGACATGCCACGGCAGGTCCAGGCTCACCCCGGCCAGGAAGGCGGCTGTCTGCCCCAGTTCCTCTGACGAGTCGTTGAGACCAGGAACCACGAGGGTGGTGGCCTCGACCCAGACCCCGGCATGCCACAGCGATTGGATCGTGTCCAGAACCGGCTGGAGGCTGCCGCCCAGCCCACGATAGCCTTCCTTCGTGAAGCATTTCAGGTCGATGTTAGCGGCATCGAGGCAGGGCTGCAGGTAGGCCAGAGCGGCCGGACTGGCGAAGCCGTTGGAGACGATGCAGGTGCGCAAGCCGCGGGCGCGGGCGGCCTGGAACACCGCCGCCACCCACTCGGCAGCGATCAGCGGCTCGTTGTAGGTCGCCGCCAGCCAGCGGCTCCCCGCTCGCTCAGCCGCAGCCGCGAGCTGTGCTGGGGTGATCGGGCGCGGCGCCGCCAGCGCGCGCTCGTCCCTGAGCGTCTGCGAGAGGGTCCAATTTTGACAAAATGGGCAGTGGAGGTTGCAGCCCAGCATGCCGAAACTCAGTACGGTCGTGCCGGGACAGACATGGTACAGTGGCTTCTTCTCCAGGGGATCGACCGCGACGCCCGAGGTGTACCCCCAGGGCGCCAACAAACGGCCCTCCCGGCAGAACCGCAGGCCGCAGCCGCCGCGCTGGCCGGAAATGAGGCGGCAGTGATGCGGGCAGGCCGTACAGTGAACCTCGCCAGGCTCGGGGCCCGCCTGCTGCAGGATGGCAGGATGCGTGAGGCTGTCCAGAACAGCGGTGTACGCGACACTCACGGTCGTTTTCTCCACCACGGTCGGGGGTCGGCAGCGCTTCGCGCCGACGGCTCACGGAGACTCGACCTCGGCGTCTGGCGGGTCCCTTGGGCTGTCCTCATCGTCGCCGTCCTCATCGTCGCCGTCCTCATCGTCGCCGTCCTCATCGTCGCCGTCCTCATCGTCGCCGTCCGCGGGGAGCGCGTTCTCGCGGCTGAACTTCGGGTGACTGCCGGCGATCACGACGACGGCCTCGCCCTTCACCCGAACCTCAGCGAACTCCGGCGCCAAGGCCGTCAGCCAGCCTCGATGCACGCGCTCGAATTGCTTGGTCAACTCGAGGCACACGGCCGCCCGTCGATCTCCGAGGACCTCGAGGGCTTCGGCCAACAGCCGCCCGAGCCGGAAGGGCGACTCGTACAGCACCAGCGTGTGTGGCAGCTCGCGTTCCTGCGCCAGCGCGGCGCAACGACGCCCGCTCTTGCGCGGGAGGAAGCCCTTGAAGGTATAGCTCGAGGTCGGCAAGCCGGAGACCAGGAGGGCAAGGGGAATCGCGCTGGCCCCGGGAATCGCCTCAATCCGATGGCCCGCAGCGAGCGCCAATGACACCGCGGTGTAGCCGGGATCGCTGAGGCTGGGATACCCCGCGTTGCTGCATACGGCCACATTCCTGCCCGCATCCAGATGGGCCAGGATCTGTGCCGCCGCCCGGGCTTCGTTATGCTCATGGTGGCTGAAGCAGATCCCCGGCCGAGGGATGGAGTGTCGTTGCAGCAGTACCCCCGTGCGGCGGGTATCCTCACAGGCGAGGACCGGGACCTCGCCGAGCACACGCAGTGCCCGCAGCGAGATGTCCTCGAGATTGCCGATCGGCGTTGCTACCAGGTACAGAGTCGACATGTTGCCGCCTTTGGAGGAAGACCCTACGCCACTCGCCGTCGGCCATACTTGGAGGCGGGGGTGGCCCGCGAGAAAGCCCAGCTGCGGATGTTCTTGATCTGCTGCTCCATGGTTTCGGCGAGCGGCACAATCTTGCTGATGGCCACCGACAGATCGCGCTGGTTGAACAGACGTCCTTCATAGTAGGCATCGGTGCGGGCGCTGATTGCGGCCTGCTCGATCTCCGCGCCGTTCCAGCCCTGAGTCATGACCGCCAGCATCTTGAAGTCGAAGTCGTCTGGGTTTGCCCCGTTTCTGGCCAGGTGGATGCGAAAGATGTCGGTGCGTTCCTCATCCACCGGCAGATCGCAGAAGAACACCTGGTCGAAACGGCCCTTGCGGATGATCTCGGCGGGCAGGGCGCTGATACGGTTGGCCGTGGCGGCAACAAAAATCAGGGGTGGCTTCTCCTGCATCCAGGTCAGGAAGGCGGAGAAGATGTGCGAATCGATCTTCACGCCGTTATCCTCCATCCCCAGGGCGTTCTCGATCTCATCCAGCCACATGATGGCGGGCGCCACCGACTCGATCGTACGCAGCGCCTTGTGAAAGGCCTCTTCGGGGGTGCCGTACAACCCCGAGAAGACCAGGTTCATGTCCAGGCGGAACAGCGGGACTTGCCACAGCGAACTGATGACCTTTACCGCCAAGCTCTTGCCGCAGCCGCTGACGCCCATCATCAGCAGGCCCTTGGGAACGGGCACCCCCGCCGTCAGCGCCTCGCGGCTAAAGAGTCGTCGACGCTTGAGCAACCATTCCTTCAGATTGTCGAGCCCGCCAAGGCTGCCAATATCATGGCGCGGCGGCGAGAACTCCAGGTATCCTGACTTCTTCACGATGCTGCGCTTCTCGGCAAAAATTTCGTCGAGCAACGGATCCTTATCCGTATGTCCCCGGCGCCCGACGCGATGCAGGACCTGCCGGATCTCCGTCTCGGTCAGACCCTTCAGCGCCAGCACGACCTCACCCGCGGCATCTTCGGGCAGAGCGTACTCCGGCCGCTCGGTGCGCAGCCGTGCCAACTGCGCCGCGATCTCGCTTTCCGTGGGCGGGGCGATCTCCACCAGGTAGACCTCTTTGGTCAAACTCTCGGGCAACACCAGTTCCGGGGCCATAATGAACAGGTGCCGACGCTCGGTCTCACGGCTGCCGTAATAGGCGTCGCGCAGGGAGCGCGTGACCTCGGGACGCGACATGAACGGCGCCAGGTCCTTGAGCACAAAAAAGCCGACACCTGGCCGTCGCGCGATCGCCTCCAGGGCGCGAACCGGGTCCCGGGTCGCCGCTGCGTCCGGCTCTCCCTCCAGCCCCTGTACGCAAGTCCAGGTCACGACGGGCACGTTGGCCTCGGCGGCGACGGCGCGCAGGCCGACCATGACGCGCTCTTCCTCGGAAGACAAGAGGTAGACCAGCGGACTACGACCCTCCACCGCGCTGCGAAGCTGGTCGGTTAGTGATGACATCGCCTGTTTCTCCAAGGCACCGCGAAGTGCTTCGCCATCCCTGGCGCACGACTGGAGCGACCCGGGGATCCCACCGGTGGCGCCACCGGGGGTGCCGCGCTGTGTGCCCGTCAACCCGAGGCGGCAGGACCGCGGGCCGCCGCGCCGGGGGAGTGTGCGCCTGCGGCTCTTTAGTATGGACGCGCGCATGCTCGAAGGCAAACCGGCCCGACCACCGCGGGCGCAGGTCAGCTCCGTAGGGGTTTCTGTTTCGATCGTCTCCGCCTCCGGCGAGCAGAACGGGTCACGTGACTCTTGGGGGAGACTCCCGGCGGGATGTGTCGCGAATGCCAGACGCCGCGGAGCGCTGAAAGCGCGGCCATTCCTCAGCCCAGGGCACC
>CAIZKT010000581.1:0-11560 GCA_903933565.1 uncultured Victivallales bacterium
GCCGCGGCCGCTCCATTCTCTGGGACCGCCCACCGTCGGGTCGGCTCTGGCCGCGAGCCGCGGCCGCTCCATCTTCTGGGAGCGCCGACCGTCGGGTCGGCTCTGGCCGCGAGCCGCGGCCGCTCCATCTTCTGGGACCGTGGCTCAGGACGACAGCGGGATACGGTTGCGTCTGGCGCTCTGGTTGGCCTGCTCGGTGGCGAACTGCGCCCAGTAGCCATCCTCGCCCGACGCGAGGCTTCCCGAGGCCTTCCCACCGCCCTCTACCGTCTTATGAAAATCATTGAGCAACAACGCGATGTCGCTGGTATGTCCGGCGCTATCGAGGGTCATTTCCTGGCAGAGCGTGGCGCTGCAGAGCTGGAGGGTCATACGGCGGAAGTCGGGAGTTGAGCGACAGAGTGCCACGCCTTGGGTGCCGGCGATTTCGAGGGTGTTGACCATGGGTCGCGGCTCGATATTGGCCGCCCAGGCGAGGCTGGCGTTGAGGGTGACCATGACCCCGGTGCTGAGCTGGGCCAGGATGCCGATGTGCGGGGGCGGCTCCGAGGGTTCGCCGAGCCAGGCCCCAAGCGCTTCAACCCGGTTCCAGGTGCCCCCGAGCAAGAATCTGGCCTGGTCGAGTTTGTGGATGCCGCAGTCGAGGGCGCCGGCGAGAGCCATCAGCCTGGCCCGCCGTTCCCGGATGGGTCCGAAGGTCTTGTGGCAGTCCCACATGTTAGCGAAGTGCAGGGCTTCGATGCGGCCGAAATGGCCCCCGGCGATCCAGCGGCGCAGGATGTCATTCTGTTCGCTGTAACGGGTCTCGAAGTTCACCGCGAGCACTCGTCCGGCGTGGCGGGCGGTATCGATCATGCGGCGGCAGTCCGGCAGGGTCGACGCCATCGGCTTCTCGACCACGACGTGCTTGCCGGCCGCCAGACAGTCCAGCACCAGAGCGCAGTGCCGGTCCATGCCCGCGGCGACATAGACCGCGTCCAGGGCGTAGTTCGCCAGCATCTGCCGATGGTCCGAGTACTTAGCCTGGACCGGGCGCGTGAAGGCGTCGAGAGCGGCGGGGCTGACGTCGCACACGGCGCACAGTTCAGCGCAGGCCTGGGGATCTTCGAAGGCGGGCGCCACGGCATTGCGCCCATGTTGCCCCAGTCCGATCAGACCAAATTTCAGCGTCATTCTGCCTGGCCTCCGGGGGACACAAACGGTCCCGCACTACATAAGATTTTCCTGGCGAAAGCTGACGTAGGCCCGGCCGTGGACTCGCGCCGGATTGCCGATCACGACATGGTCCAGGACCTCAATGCCGATGATCTTGCCGGCTTCGACGAGCTGGCGGTTGGCGGCGATGTCCTGGGCCGAAGGGGTGGGGTCGCCGCTGGGGTGATTGTGGACCAGCAGCAAGCGCGAGCAGTTCTCGCGGATGGCGCTGCGGAACACCTCGCGCGGATGAATCTGGGTGCGGTCGACCAGACCAAGGGTGATGCGCTCGCGCAGCAGCAGGTGGTTCTTGGCGTCCAGCAGCAGCACGTGGAACTCCTCCTGCGTGGCGGTGCGAAACTGCTCCCTGAAGAGATCGCAGACGCCCTGCGGTTCATTCAGGCAACGGCGGGCGGCGTCCGTGGTGCCAGCGAGGCGGCGGGCCAAGGCGAAGGCGGCGTGGATCTCGACGGCCTTGGCGGGACCGATGCCGGGGACACGGCGCAGTTCGGAGACGCCAGCGGTCGCCAGGCGGTTCAGCGAGCCGCCGAACTCGTTCAGCAGGTGCCGGGCGACGTCCAGGGCCGAGACGCCGCGGCGACCGGTACGCAGGAGGATGGCGAGCAGTTCCGCATCACTAAGCGCCTCAGAGCCTTGGGCGACGAGGCGTTCCCGGGGCCGTTCGTGGTCCGGCAGATCGGCAATCAGCAGGGAGCCGCCGCCCGCTGAGGAGTCTGAGATGGAGCGTGATTCCGTAGGCATGGCCGTCTTTACCCGTCTCACCAGCGTTCATGATGGACGCGCCCGGCGGCATAGCGGCTGCGCGGGGCGGGGGTTTCGGCCGGCCAACCCAGAGCGATGACGGAGACCGGCACGATGTGCTCCGGCAGGCTGAACAAGGTCCGCAGATGGGCGATCCGGTCCGGGCGCGGATGGACTCCGAGCCAGCAGGCGCCGAGGCCGCAGGCCTGCGCCGCCAGCAGCAGATTCTCCATCGCCGCGGCGCAGTCCTGCAGCAGGTAGGACAGTTCGCCGCCGTTGGCGCGTTGCAGGTCGCCGCAGACGACGATACCGATGGGCGCCTGGGGCAGCATCTTGCCGTAGGGCAGAGCCGCGGCGATGGCCTCGCGCTTGTCCTGGTCGCGGACTACGATGAAGTCCCAGGGGTCCGTGCAGCAGGCCGAGGGGGCAGCCATGGCGGCTTCCAGCAGCGCCTGCAAGGTCTCGGGTGGGATGTCGCGCTGAGCGTAGCGGCGCACGCTTCTGCGGCTGAAGATGAAGTTGAGATCAGGGTTCATACCGCGGCCCTCCCAAAGTGCGGACCTTGACTGCCAGCCGATGACCCATGACGAAACACCCAAGGACCAACCCAAGACATCCAGCCCCAAAGGCGCGTTGCCTACCCGCCCGCCCATCCACCCCCTGGCGCCGCCGGGGCCCGGGGTGTCAGCCCTGGCTGCGAACGCGGGAGATCGTGCTCGTGGTGGAGAAACCGGGGACGAAGGGAATGAAGCGGAAGGCGCAACCAAAACTCATGAGCACGTCACGCTCCTCGCGGTCGAGGGTATCGAGGGTGTAGTCGCCGCCTTTCACGTAGACGTCGGGCGGCACTTGGCGGAAGACGTCGGTCGGCTTCACGCCCGCGAAGACGACCACGGCATCCACGGCCTCCAGGCAGGCAAGCAGGAAGGCGCGGTCCTGTTCGCTGACGACGGGGCGGGTGGGGCCCTTCAGGAGCTTGACGGACGCATCGCTGTTCACCGCAACCAGCAGGGCATCCGCGCTTTCGCGGGCTCGGGCGAGGTACTCGGCGTGGCCACGATGCAGGAGGTCGAAACAGCCGTTGGTCAGGGCCAGGCGCAGGTGGTCGCGGCGGAGGGTCTGGCGCCAGGCGGTGGCCTGCTCAAGCGTCATAATCTTACTGTCGGGAGTACGCATGGTCGTGTTTCTCCGCCGCCGTGTCCCCTGCACCGGTTGGCGACATCCTTCAGCGCCTCGGACTAATTCGCATAGTCATGGGACATGGGCGGCATGGCGTCCCGCAGTCCCTTGACGAAGTGCGTCAAGGGTTCCACGGCTTGTTCAGACAGCGGGTGGCACTCCAGCGCCCCGGCCTCGATCAGACCCGCCACAATCTCGGCCAGCACGGCGCATTCGAGTTGATCGGACACCGAACCAAGGGCTTGCATGATGCGTTGCGGCGACTTGGCCGGATCGACCCGCCCATCCCCACGTGGCGCGAGGTCGGCGCTGAGGGCCTCCAGATTGAGCACGACGTCGTCAAGGATGAACAACGCCTCGGCGTCGCTGAGTCCGAAGAGGTCGCGGGTGCGGGTGAAGAGCTGTTCCTGGATTCGCCGGTATCGTTGTGCCATCGCCGCCCTGCAGTCACGGTACGCTTGCGGGTTGAGCCTGCTTCCGCGTCAACCTGACGTCGGCGCCAGGCCGGTTCGGCCGCGACACCATACCGTCCGCCGCAGTCTTGTCCAGCCCTGCGGCGGGGTCAGGGCGCAGGTCAGTTCATAGGTTTTCCTGAAGTCTCAGACATGCACTGGGGCCCGATCCCTATTGCCATGGGACCAAGCGATGGTATATAGCGGCGGCTGTGGCGAAACCCCGGAACGGCTGGCGGGGCGGGGCGCCCTCGACTGAGCGAGGGGGCCGCTCTACGGCTTTTTGACGAGTGATCTTCCGACGGGAGGACAAGCGATGACGCGCTGGCTGGCGATGAGTACACTGCTTGGGCTGGTTCTGCTGACACGCCTTGCCGGCGGGGTTGAGGTCAGCCTGGTCAACGAGTCCATGGAGATGGTGTTTGACCTGGAGGCGCAGGGCGGCCTGTGCGGACTGCGCAACATTCCCTGCGACACGGTCTTTCTGCCGCCGCTCGGCGAGTCGGCCCCGAATCGTTCCCCGTGGCTGTTGGTGCTGAGGGCCGCCGACGGCGGCTTCCGGGAGCTTACCGCCAGGGACGCGACCCGCCTGACCCACAGACTGTCGGGGCGTACCCTGGAGCTGGCCTGGACCGGCGTGCGGGCGCCGGGACTCGACGGCGAGCTGTCCGTGACGGTGCAGGTGTTGCTGGTTCCGAGCGAAGGGAAATCGCGCTGGGAGATCGCGGTGGAGGGCAGCCTGGAGGGCGCCCTGTGGGACGTGCAGTTTCCACGGCTTCTGGGGTTGAAGGGCCCCTCTGATGACGAGCTTGCCCTGCCGCTGTATCTCGGTCGGCTGGTGCGTGACCCCATCGGCGCGAAGACCCAGGTCTTGCTGGACTACCCGCAGCCCGCCTCGATGCAGTGGCTGGCGTACTGGGGCACGCCGACACCGCGGCTTCCGGCCTTGTCGGCGCCCGTGGCGGGCACGGTGACGGAATCCGGTTGGCGTCCGGATCTGAGCGCGGCGGCTGGGCTGTATCTGGCCGCCGAAGACGGCGATGGCTGGCACAAACGCTTTGCGGTGGATACCCGCACCGTGCCGGGTCGCCTGAGTTGGTGGGTGCATCATCTGCCGCCCCTGGACCAGTGGCCGATCACGCCGGGACAGCACCCGGTCAGCTATGTCCTGCCGTATCCCGTGGTGTTGACCGCGTTCCGGGGCGACTACCATGAGGCCGCCGCCATCTATCGCGACTGGGCCCGCCGCAAAGCCTGGTGCCGGCGCGGAACTGCGGAGTCGTGGCCGCAGCAAGCGCCCGCGCCCGGCACGGCCGACGAGGCGCTCTGGGTACCCCTCTGGTTTCGGCAGATCGGCTTTTGGGCGAAGTTCTACCATGAGCCGGCGAAGGTCGTACCGGAATGGGCCGCCTACAAGAAGTGGCTACGGGTCCCGCTGGCGTCGCACTATTACCGCTACACCATCGCTCGCTTCGACGACGACTACCCGGAGCCCCTGCCTGCGGACCCGTACCTGCTTCAGGGGATGGTGGCGGCCCGCGAGATGGGGGTGATGCCTTTGCCCTACATCAACGGCGTCATCTGGGATACGGATACGCAGAGCTGGCGTCGTGAGAACGGCCAGGCGGCCGCGGTCAAGGACGACACTGGCCGCCTGGTTCCCTGGACGATCGCGAGCGAGGTGTTTGCCCACATGTGCCCGGTTGAGCCCTGGCGGGCCAAGCTGCGCGAAACCACCGGCAAGCTGGTCGGCGAGCAGGGCATGGCCGGGGTCTATCTCGACTGCCTGGCCGCGGTGCGCACCCTGCCCTGCTACGATCCGCAGCATCAGCACAGCCTGCACGGCGGCGATCATCGCTCGCAGAACAACCGCCGGCTCATGGAAGAGTTGCGTTTGAGCACGCGCCGGAAGGTCCCGGATGCCTGCTTCTTCACCGAGGAGATCGGGGAGCAGTTCCTCGACCTGATGGACGGGTTCCTGACCCTCGACTTGACCCGCTCGTCCCTGGGCGCCGGGGAGCAGGTCTTCCCGCTCTTCAGTGCCGTCTACCATCCGTACACCATCAACTTCGGCAGCGATGCGCAGCTTGACCTGGATGCCGATGCCTTTGCGCTGCAGATGGGGACCCTGTTCACCTGGGGGTTTGTGCCGCTGCTCTCGACCAGCGTGGCCGTGCCACCCCGCGAAGGGGACCGGAACAGCGAGCTGTTGCGCGAACTGGTTCAGGCCTACTATCGGGTCGGCAAACCCTTCCTACAGGATGGCCAATGGGAACGCCTGGCGCTGGTGCCCACGGGGTCCAGCCGGCCGACGGGGCGCCTGGCTCTGGCGGCGGCGCCGCACACGGTGGCCTATGGCGTGCTGGGCGGCAAACGGCGGCAGTGGCAGGGTCCCGCGGTCCTGGGCTCAGCCTGGCGGCAGGGCAATGCCGTCGGCGTGGCCTTGGTGAACCTCACGGCGGTGGCGCAGAACGCGGAGCTCTGGCTGGACCTGGCGGGTCTGGGACTGGCGGCGGACAGTCGCTTGACGGTCCTCTGGCCCGACGCCGCGGCTGCGGAGCTGGACGACGCTGGGGCCTGCCGAATCAGCCTGGGGCCCAACCAGGCCATGATCCTGGCGGTTGGCGCCAGCTCGCGGCCGGTCCGTCGGCAGCCGTTGGAGGAGTGCCCCTGGGAGCTGCTGACTGCCACTGCCGGGGCCATGCCGCCGCAGGTGGAGAAGGAAGGGCGCCTGTGGGCTTGCAGCGACGGCCTGGTGGCGCAAGGGTTCGGAGCAAACGAGTCGACCGTGGAAGCGCTGAGCGTGGACGGGCAAGGGGCGCTCGTGCCGCGTCTCGGTCGGCAGGCGGAACGGCGCGGCCCGGCCGCGGAGGGTTGGGGGCTACCGCGGCGGCAACTCGAGCAGCCCTTCGCGCTGTTGCGGCGGCTGCCGCACCGGGTCAGCGCCGGCGAACCGCGGGTGACGGTGTGGGGCGGCGAGGCGGACTGGTTGCTTTGCCGGGTCTCCGGCGCCGGCGAATTGAACTTCGCCAAGCCCGGCCTGGTGGCGGGGTTTCTAGCCGGGGGCGGGACCGGGCCCATTGCCCTGCCGCCGCTGCAGTCGGCCCTGGCGGTCTCCGCCGGTGCCGGGGAGCGCCTGGTCGGCTACTGGGCGCCGGACAAGGCGGCCGGCAAGACCATCCTGGAACGGGCCAAGGCCTGCGGCGTCGCCGTGACGGAAGCCGAAGTGGTTCGCCGGGCCCTGGAAGGCCTGTGCGAGGCGCCCTCGGTGGAAACCCTCGGGGTCCTGTCGCAGTCTCTGGCCGCTCTGTTCGAGGCCTGTCGGCGGACCCCGTCCATGGCCAGCCCGGGCAGTCCATTGCTGGCTCTGGCGCAGCGCGTCAATGCTCTGGTCTCCGGGGTCAGTGGGATCGACGCGACGCTGGTGTCCGAAGACGATTGGCTGACTCCCGGCCTGCCCAAGGCCGTCACCCTGATCACCCATGGCAGCAGCGTGGCGCCAACGGTGCGTCTGACCGCCCTGGCCGACGTGCCTGCCGAGGCCCTCGAGATCAGCCTCGTACCGGCGGCGGCGGGGTCCAACCTGGTCACGGCCCAGGTTTTGTTGCGCCAGGAGGATTACGTGGAACGCCTGGTGCCGGTGGTCGCCTTCGTGGGTTGTCCGGTCGGCGCGGCGGACTTGCGGCTGACGGCCGTTCTGTGGCTGGAAAGCAATCGTCCGTTGGCCCTGAATGTCCCCCTCCAGGCCGCCGTTGCCGTAGCGGGTCGGTCGGTGGTTACGGAGCTGACGGTACGGAACCTATCGCCCCAGAATCTGACCGTGGCGGCGGCGGCGACTGGCCCCGAGGGCTGGGTTGTGAGTACGGTTCCGGCCGAGATCCATTTGCCCGCGTTGCTCGAACGACCGATCCGCCTGACCCTGACGCCACCGCTGGGCGCCAAGACGCAGACGGCCAACCTTCTCCTGACCGTAAAGTACGCTCCGGGGCAGGTCGATGGCATGACGGCCGACATCCCCTGTGAGGTCAGGGAGCGCCTGGGCGTACTCCGTCAGCCAAATTCGGCCGTGCCGGTGGTGGCGACCAAGGCACGCCTGCGACGCAGCAACCAGGTCGCGCTCTGGCGCCAGGCCGGCGAAGAGGTGCAGGTGACGGTCCGCAACCTCCGGGTCACCAAGTACGTGGATACGCTCAAGGCCAGGCTCCTGGACGTCGCCTTCGCAACCGTGGCTAGCGGAACGGCGCCGGTGGACGAGGGTGTCGTGCTGACAGCCAAGGCGGCGGAGGCCGGAGTCCTGCATGTGCTGGTCGATGCCGGCAGCGGTTCGGCCGAGGTGGAAGCGGGCGGCCTGGCCTTGGCGGAGGTGGCTACCGCCGACGTCCCCCTGTCGCTGTTCTGCAGCCCGATCAAGCGCTGGTTCTACGTGCCCAAGGGCGCCCGGGTCTTTCAGCTTGCCGCCCGTGACGGCGGGGAGACCGAGACGGCACGTATCCGGATCAGCGCTCCCGACGGCCGCGTGGCCCTGGACCGCGATGGGCGCTGGGTCGGCACCCCGCAGCCGATTGAGGTCGGTCCCGAGGCGGCTGGAAGGGTCTGGACGCTGGAGTGCTGGCCGTTGCAGGACATCTCCCTATGGCTTGGCGGCGAGGTTTGCCCGTACCTCAGTTCCGATCCCGCCGAAGTTCCCGCGCCGCTGGCGGATCTGGCGCTGCCGTAGGCCGAGGGCTGTTTTAAGAGACGGGGTTGGGCGTCGCAACAACCCGTGCTCTGTCTGCCGTATCGGGTTGTGCGAGAACACGCGCCGTCAGGCATGGCACAGGCGCCAAGCCAAAGCGGTGTCGCGGTCGCCGTCGGCGACCTTGCCACACGCAGTCCACATGGCCGCCGCGCGATATGGACTGCGTGCGGCAAAGGGCCGCGTCCGCGGCCCGTCGACGCCGCTTTCACTGTCGGCGGGACGACGGCGGTCGATTCTTGAAACAGCCCTGCTGTAGGCCGATGGCTGGTTGCAGCTTCATCTCCGGGCGGCTATTTTTTCAGCCCGCCTTGGGCCGTCGGTACGGCTAGACCGGGGCGCGCTAGAGCGGTCCTTAACAAGAGGGGGCAGAGTCGACCATGATACGACGGGTAGCGGTGGTGATGGGCAGCAAGAACGATCTGCCCAAGCTTGAGGGGTGTATCAGCACTCTGAAGGCGCTCGGGATTCCGTATGTGGTCCGCGTGATGAGCGCGCACCGCACGCCGGAGGCCGTGGTGTCATTCGTGTCGACGGCTTGGGACAACGGTTTCGGCGTCATCATTGCCGCGGCGGGCGGCGCCGCGCATCTGGCCGGGGTCTGTGCGGCGCACACGTTGCTGCCGGTGATTGGCATACCGGTGGAGGGCGGCGCCCTGAACGGGCTTGATGCCCTTTTGGCGACCGTCCAGATGCCCGGCGGGATTCCCGTCGCCACGGTGGCCATCGGCAGCGGCGGGGTGGTCAACGCCGCCCTGCTGGCGGCCGAGATCCTGGCGCTGGGCGACGAGGGGTTGCGGCGGCGTCTTGAAGAGCAGCGCGCCAGTCAGCGCGACAAGGTGGAGGCGGCAGACCGTGAGGTTACGGCGCAACATGAGTGACCGTCGCGGCCGGGTCAGGCGGTGGTTGCGGCCTGTGGCTCGAGCCTGCGCCGGGGTCAGCCTGAGCGCTGGCGCCTGGCTCAACGCCGCGGACGTCCTGCCGCCGGCAGCGGCGACGGCTCCCGCGGTGCGCGAGGCGCTGGGTGATCTTCTGGGGGAACTACGGGCCCGGCAACTCGTGCCGGACGCGGAGATCGAGCTGCGGCGCATCGCCTGCCAGGCGCTTCTCGATGCGTTCGCTTCGGGCGGCGTGGTGGTCGGGCCAGACGCCGCCATGGGCGTGGCTGCGGTTTCGGCGGCGCCGTTACTGGCGCGCCTGGAGAGCGGCTCTGGCCGCTTCGGCTACCTGCAGGTTGGGGCGGTGGAAGCGGGCCTGTCGCAGGCCCTGACCGAGGCCCGAGGCCGCCTGTCGAGCGCGGTCTACGATGGCACCGTGGTGGATTTGCGCGACACCGCGGGCAACGACCTGGGCGCGGCGACGGAGTGTGCCGCCCTGATCGGCTCGTGGGGGCACCCCGCCGTGGTCATCGTCGACGGCCGCACGCGGGCTGCCGCGGAGGTGTTGGCGGCAGGACTGCGGGCGGCGCATGGGGCGGTGATCCTGGGCGAGCCGACCCGCGGACTGCCCTATCCGCTACGGCCGGTCCGACTTGCCGGTAACCTCGAGGTCCTGCTGCCGGAGATTCCGACCCGGAGCCATGTCGAGCCGCTGCAGCCGGATGTGCCCGTGGTGCCGCCGGTGGGCGGCGACAGCCGTCCGTGGCGCCGACGCGGGGACGTCGCCCCGGTGGAGCGAGAACGCGACCCGAGCGTACGCCAGGCTCTGGACTTGCTGACGGCTATCTGCACGTTCCAGCAGAAGCACTTCTAGTGCCGATGGGCACAGGTGACCCGTGCGCTGTCCCGCACATCCCTTAAGCAAACACGCGGTGAGCGCCTGGTGGAGTGCCGGGCGCCCTCTCCTCCGCCGCTTCTGGAGGACGGTCGCGGTTGTGCTGTTGTGCGTGCTCAGCCGATCCGCCCAGACGGCCGAGCCCAAAGCCTTGGCCGAGGCCCGGATTCGGGTCACCTGCAAGGGCGAACAGACCGCCAAGACCTGGCAGCATTTTGCCACCGCCTGCTTCGCCGACGTGGAGGCGTTTGCCGGGGCCTCGGACGTGCCGCCCAAGCTGCTGCGGATCTGGTTTGGCGACAGCGCTGGCGCCCCGATGCCCGACCCTCTCTCGCTCTCATTCGGTCCGGACGACAGCATGGAAGTGGTGACGCACCGGCTGCTGCGGGCGCTCTTGCAGCGCCGCTTCATGGCCGCGGAGGACGCCAATCCGCCGGTCATGCCCTCGGCGGAATGGCTGGCCGCGGCCCTGACCAACCGGGTTCTGTTCGGCAACCGGGAGCGCTACGGCCGCTTCGTGTCGGACTACGAGCCGGCCCGCTTTGCGTTTCAGCGCGGCATCTACCCGGACGTGCAGCGTCTGATCGAGCACCCGGTGCCCCCGGAGGCCACGGTTCTGTACCGTTTGTACGCCTTGCACTGTGATCTTCTGGCGCTTTGCCTGTCCGAGTCTGCCGGCCTGGACGCGGCGCAGCGGCTATTGCAGCTTGACGCCCACGGTCGCCCGCCCGTCGAGGCGCTCCGTTTCGTCCTGCAGGGCGCAGTGACCTCCGGCGAGACGCTGCAGGCCTGGTACGCACGCACGGCGGCGGACAGCAGTCGGCGGGGACGAGGCTACTGCGATACCGACAGCACGGCGGAACGCTTCGAGGCCCTGGTGACGGTGCCGGTGGCCGTGCCCGGGGATCAGAATTCACGGGGAAACCGGGTGCCCCTCGATGAACTGCCGGAGAGGATGGCCGCGCTGCAGCAGGACAAAGAGGCCAGCGGTCGACTTCAGCACGACCTCTTTGAGCTGCTCAAGGATGTCCCCTTTCTGCTGCAGAAGCCCGTCAGTCTGTACCTTGCCGCCTGTCGCGACCTCGAAGCGGGACGGACGCGGGCGGCCCGCAGCGGCTGGCGCAAAGCCCGCAGCGAGTTTGAGTCGGCCTTGGCTCAACAGCGCCGGCTGGATGCGTACCTCGACGAACAGGAACGCCGCTACGTTCCCGCCGAAAGGCGTTTCGCTCTGCCTCTGAGCGTGGTCGGGCGCTATGCCAAAGCCGAGCGCGAACTGGCGCCCGAGTTGCAGCGCTACCTCGACACCCTGTCGCGCTGACCCAGGGCTGTTTCAAGAACCGACCGCCGTCGTACCGTCGGCAGTGAAAGCGGCGTCGACGGGCCGCGTCCGCGGCCCTCTGCCGCACGCAGTCCATATCGCGCGGCGGCCAGGTGGACTGCGTGTGGCAAGGTCGCCTGCGGCGAC
>CAIZKT010000582.1:0-1601 GCA_903933565.1 uncultured Victivallales bacterium
CCGGTGCTGCTCTGCGGGAATCATGTGAGCTACCGCGATGTGTTCCTGTTCGGGAAGGTTCGGGCGTCGGCGCGTCTGCTGGTGCATCCCTTGGTGTTCTCGTTTCCTTTCCTGAAGAAGTTCGCCCTGCGCTGGGGCTTCGTGCAGGTGTCGATCGACGACGCCGTGGCCTTACTCAAGCAGGGACAGACCGTAGCGATCTGCCCGACGGGTCTGGTCGAGGCGCTCGGCGAGGCCGAGCTTCCCTTTAAGACCGGTGCGGTGCGCATCGCGCAGCAGGCCGGTGTGCCGATGGTCCCGGTGTATTTCCATTACGGCAGTTATCCTGGCCGCTGGGTGACACCGTTCTCCATCACCGTGCAGAACATCCTCCTCTTCTGCCTCTGGCCGTTCTATCGCCAAGGCGTCACAATCATCGTCGGCGCACCAATGGATCCCGCTGGCGATGTGAAGGTGCGGACGAGAGAGTTGAAGGCGGCGGTCGATGCGTTGAAGCCTCGGGCGTAGCGCGAGGCGTTTGTCTCAGGAACTTATCGCGCTGCCGGCGTCAGCTCCACGTGCTTCACTGGCTCCATTGCGGCGAAGATCGGACGGCTGTTGGCGCTGAGGATCGAGACCACTTCGTCGCCCTGGGGGAGCAGGTGCCAGAGTTCAGTGCTGAGGATGAACGTCTTACCCGACTTCACCTTAACGCAAAGCAAGCGGGAGTAAGGAGCGACCGTGGCAGGGCGTTCCGAGCGAGAACGAAGGAGGCGGAAAGGCATGAAGAAATCCTCCCGGCCGCGGGGTCACCGTCAAAGGACAACCTCTGAGGTGTTTTCCTAAGGCTTTTCCTTTATGCGATGATGGATACTCCGGATTTGTCGCCTGCTTGTCACCTGATGCGGCTCAGAACGCATTGATGGGGTCTTATGATGGCTGAGTGACGACTCCAAAGCCATTCGCCCTCGGTTGGCGTCTCCTTCGAATCTGCGGCTGGACGTTGCTCGCGGTCGTCGGGGTGCCTCTCTCATTCTACGGGTTTTTACACTCCAATCATAACCAGCATGAGGTCGTGCCTGGTTTGCTCTATCGTTCGGCCCAGCTTCCGGCGGGGGAATTTGTCAGCCTCGCTAAGCAGACTGGCCTGCGGACCGTGATCAACCTGCGCGGCGAGAACGTCGGCCGGGACTGGTATGACGCCCAATATCGTGCCGCGAAGGAACTTGGCGTGGGCTTCCTTAACTACCGCATGAGCGCCTATCGTGAACTGACCGTAGAGCAGATGACCGAGCTGGTGCAGATGCTGCGAGACGCCCCGAAGCCGGTGCTGATTCATTGCGGTTCGGGTTCCGACCGGAGCGGGTTGGCCTGCGCGTTATTCTTGCTGGAGGCGGGCCATCCTCCTGAGGCCGTCGCCCACCAGCTCTCGCTCCGGTTCGGCCATTTCCCTTATTTGTGGAGTCGGTCGGGGGCGATGGACAATAGCCTCCAGGCCTACGGGGAGAGCCAGCGTCTTCCCGTGCGGAAGCTTGCGGCCCTCGGCGATAAATAGGGCGGCGTGCGCCTCCTCGACCGACACATCCTGCGCGAGTGCGCCAGTGCCAGCGCCTTGGCCACCG
>CAIZKT010000583.1:0-5846 GCA_903933565.1 uncultured Victivallales bacterium
ACGCCGTGGGTGTTGCTCCGCCCTGAGGTCATCGTTTCAGCGGCCTTACGCATCTTCTCTTAAAGGTGGGGCGCGAAACCGGCTAAAGCCTCGACTACGTACCCGCGCCGGGCCCGGGGCCTGGAGTATCCCCCCCGTGTACGGCGGAAGCCCTGGCTACGCCCGAGCGGACCGCCGGCTCCAGCTCACGGCGACGATCGCCTCACCAAAGTTCCGGGTCCGCCGCGGCGGAACGCGGTACCCGCCGTCTCAAGACCCCAGATACGGCGGAAGCCCTGGCTACGCCCGAGCGGACCGCCGGCTCCAGAGGATACGGCGGAGACCGCCGGCTCCAGGCGAAATACTGGTGGGCCGAGGGTTCCACAAGAGCCTCATACCTATATCCGCCCAAGCAGCGAATCCCAGGAGCGCGCGCCGGAATAAGGGTGACCTGTGCATCAGGGCCTTGAGGGCACCCGCCTTCGGGCCTTGCCTGGCCCGCCCCGTCGCGCTACCTTCTTGGGCCGAGAACACGCGCTCGGCGGCGGCGGATGGGCCGTTCGGAGGTTCTGCCAGAGCTGCGGGTGTGTGGATGAGCCAAGAGGAGAGAAGGATCATGTTCAGCTTACCGAATTGCGGTCCGCTGGCGCTGGCGGCGTTGCTCACGGGGGCTCTGGCTGCGGCGGCCGCGGCAGAGTCGTCGTCCGAGACAGCCCAGGGCTGGCTTGACGCCCGGGCCTGTGGTGTTTCGGGCTCCGAGTACTCGACTACCGCGGCGACGACGCAGGGAGTCAAAGAGATCACGGTGGCCGCGGTTGGGGACTTCAAGGTTGGGCAAGGGGTCATGCTGGCGGAGTGCAATCCGCGCACTTTGGGCAAGACGATCTGGGGGCCGCGGAACGTGGTGACCATGGGCAAGCCGCTGCAGGATAAGGCAGAGATCCGCGGCTACAATGGCACCCAGGGCGACTGGCTGGTGCTGCTGCTCGATGTGCCGGCGGGCACGACCACGTTTCGCTGGTCGGAGGACCTGGCTCGGACCTGGCGGCCGACCGTGGCGATCACGGGAGACTGGCAACCGATACGTGACGGCATCGAGGTGCGTTTCAACCCGCACGACTGGGAGAAAGGCTACACCGTGGCCTTCTCTTCCCGCGGCCAGTTGGTGTCGGTGATCGAGAAGATCGAGGGGCAGGTGGTCACCCTGCGCGAGGCACCCACCCGCACGGTCAGCGCCGCGGCTCTGCGGCACTGTGACGATGCCGCGTTGCAGGCGGCGATCAACCGAGCCATCAAGGAGAAGCTGAACCTGCACGTTCCGGTCGGCCGTTACCGCCTGTCGCGTGGGCTGATCGTGCGGGCGGCGACGGGGATCACCATCGAGGGGGCCAACGCGGTCGACACGGTGCTGGACATCAGCGAGGGGGAGGGCGCCTGCGTCACTCTTTCACAAGGCACTGAGGTGACCCTGCGCAACTTCACCATGGTCGGCCATTCCGGCTTCAAGGAGCGCGACCAGTGCGGCCTGCTGCGCACCCTCGGCTCGAGTTACTTCTGGGGTTTTGGCGCCAAGGGCTGCAATGCGGTGACGATCGGCGACACGGAGCGGGTCCTGATCGAGAATTGTCATGGTCGGCGTATGGCCACCGAGTGCTTCGTCTCCGGCGGTCGCAGCCGCGGCCCGGTGGACAAGCCGAACCAGGTCTACACCAAGTCAACCACCTACCTGCGCTGCTCGGCGATCGACTGTGGGCGCAACGCCTTCAACGACGTGATGTGTGGTACGGAGAACACCAGCGTGATCGAGTGCCGCATTGTTGACGTGGGCGGCTGCGCCTGGGAGGGGGCGTCACGCTTCGTCAAGTTCGTCGGCAACTACGTGCGCAATGCCGGCACGGTGGCCATGGGCAATCTTGGTCCGGCCAACCATGACAACACTTTCCCTGAACTCGGGGCCGGGCAGCACATCATCGCCAACAACGTGTTCGAGAGCACCGTGCCTTATGGGGGCGCCGCGATTCGGGCGGCGGTCGGGGCCACCCAGGTGCTGGTGACCAACAACCTGTTCATCAACTTCGGTTCGTCGGCCGTGAATATTTCCGGCAGCTCCGATCTCACCCACTACGCCACGGCGAATGCCACGGTCTCGGGCAACCTCTTCGACATGACCGAGATCGGCGCGGCCTCAGTCCCACGGATCGCCATTGATATCAGTGCGGCGGACACCATCGTGGCCGACAATCAGATCTATGTCCGCGGCGCCTGCGACCCGAAAGTGACCGCCCTGCGCCTGCTCGAGCCAGCCCTCAACGCCAACGTACATGACAATCTCATCCGCAACTGCGGGGTCGGCATCCAGACCGGCCGGGGCACCTCGCGCGTCGGTGAGGTCATTGATCCGCGCACCTTTGTGGTGGCCCAGCGGACGATTCCCCTGGAGCCGCGTTCGGTGAGCCAGTGCCAGGGCTGGCAACTGGTCTGGCTTGCGGCGGGCAAGGCGACCGAGCGGTCGGTCGTCGAGGCCATCACTGGGGCGGCGGCCACGGACAAGGTGAAGATTGTCATCAAGGAGCCCCGCGCCGGGCTCAAGGCCGGTGACAGCTTTGAGATCATCCCGCCTGCGGCCAACTGGAATCTCCATGACAACACCGTGGCCGACTGTTTGCAGCCCGTGATCCTGGACTCGTACGGTGGCGAGGCCTCGGGGTTCAGGGATAACCTCGTGACGCGCGGCGCGACCAGCGGGGTCACGCAGGCGGTGCAGGTCCGCGGGCGCTTCCAGGTCATCGGCAATCAATTTTCCGGGTTTGACGAGGCCGGGAGTGCGGTTCTGGGGCTGCACGCCGATCCGTTCCGCGATACTGGGCGCAGCCTGTTCCAGCGCAACGTTTTCACCCGTTGTACGCAGGTCGTAGCCGAGAGTCGGGCTGGGCTCTGGGATGCGGTTGGCAGCACCGACAACCTGTTCAGCGACTGCGGCGCCGTCCCCAAAGTGCCTCCGGCGGTCCGCCAGGCGGCCCCGGCGATGGCCGCGGTGCCGATCGCGGTCAGCTCGTCGCGGCCCGCCTTCGTCGCGGGCCGCGCCGTGGGCGCCAGGGCCGTGGATGGCGCGGTTGACGAGTGGCCGTGGCAGGAGAGTGCTCGGGTGATTGCCATCGCGGAGGTTGCAGCCGGAGCGGCCGCCAGTCCCGTGCCCGGCCGTGCTTGTGCGGCCTGGGACGACCAGTTTCTGTACCTCGCCATCCGCATCGCGGTCGCACCCGGCGTCAAGCTCCGCGGCGGCACCGAATTCGCCGCCTGCGACGGCGTCGAAGTCTCGTTGCAAGGGTCGAGCGGCACCGTCGGCAACCCCATCTTTGTGCTGTGGGGTTCCTCCGACGCCTCCTGGCAGGCCTTGCCCGCCGGAGGCGCTTCGCCGCAGCAGTGTAAAGCCCTCCGGGACGCGGTGGTCTATGCGGCACGCGTGAGCGCGGACGAATGGACCTGCGAATGGCGCATCCCCTTCGCGGCGCTGCAACTGGACCCGGCGCAGGTCAGCCGAGTCGGCTTCAATATCGGGCTGCACGTGGCGGCGACAGATGCCTGGGTGGCATGGCGGGCGACCGGCGGCGCCTTCTACGAGGTCGGTAACGCGGGCGAGTTGGTGTTGTCCCGGTGATGTCGGCCGCGGCACGAAGGAGTCGACCATGCAGATCTCGATAGTCCTGCCCTATCCCGAGGCCGAGCGGCTGGCCATGCTCTGGGCCGGCGAGGAGGCCGATATCGACTTCCGCCGCGATCCGGACCGCGCCGCGCGCTGCACCCTGGCCTTTGCCGCCACGGAACTGCAGCATTTCCTCGGTCGCACGCTCCCGGCGGCCGGGCTGAGAGTCGGTTCCTCGTCGGCTGCGGGCGACGTCACCGTCGAACTCCGGGTCGATGATCCGGCCAGCAAAGACGACCGTTTCAGCCTGGAGCCCATTCCTGGAGGGGTGCGTTTGACCGGTCGGGGACGCACGGGCGCCCTGTATGCGGCCTACGAATTGCTGCGTCTGCAAGGCTGGCGCTGGTACGCGCCAGGCAAGTTGGGCGAGGTTGCCCCCGCCGCGCGGGAGGACCTGGTTCTGCCTTTGGCACGGGTCGAGGCGGCGCCATCCATGTCGTTCGGCCGCGGTTTCGACTTTGAGGGTGTGTCCAAGGAATCGGCGGAACTCTGGCTGTGGATGGCGCGCAACCGCTTGAATCTGGCCACCCACCGGCCGGCCACCGGAGCGCTTGGCCACAAGCTCGGGATGAGCATGAAGGTCGGCGGGCATATCTTCGAGGAGATTCTGAGTCCGAACCGTTACCTGCCTTCCGGAAGGACCTTGTGGGAGGAGCATCAGGCCTGGTACGGGCTCCCGCCGGACGGGATACGGCGCCGGGATCGGGCCCTGGCCACGCAGTTCTGTGTGGCCCAGCCGGATCTGATCGATTTTCTGGGCGCCGAGGTGCTCAGGCGCATCATGGGCGACTGGTACCAGGCCGACCGCATCGACATCTGGGGATTCGACACTTGGGGCAACACCTGCGCCTGCCCCGAGTGCGCCCGCCTCGGCAATAGCAGCGATCAGACGCTGTTCTTCCTCTCCGGGCTGCGGCGGTGCCTCGATTGCGCTCGGGCCACGGGCCGCCTGGACCACGAGGTGCGTCTGGTCGTCTGTGCCTATGAGGGGACCGCGACCCTCAGCGGCCCGCAACGGCCGATCCCGGCGAATCTGGTCGCGGCGGGTGACGGCGTGACCTACTACCCGATCAACCGCTGCTATGCCCATGACATTGCGGACTCCGCCTGCGCCGAGAATGCCCGCTACCACGCGGCCCTGGCGAGTTGGCTCACGGCTCCGGCGGCGCTGCCTATCACCATTGGCGAGTACTACAACGTCTCCAAGTTCGAGGATCTGCCGCTGCTGTTCACCCGTCGCCTGCGCGCCGACCTGCCGGCCTACCACGCGCTCGGGGCCCGTGGCCTGACCTACATGCATGTGCCGTTGGTGAACTGGGGCATGCGTACTCTGACCCAATCCCTCTACGCCCAACTGGCCTGGGACACCGGCACGGATGTCGATGCCTTTCTCGAGGGCTACTTCCGCGACTGGTACGGGCCCTATGCGGCCGATCTGCGGACGGTCTACGCTCTTCTGGAAGAAGCCTGGCTGCCGAGTGCCGACTGGCGCGCCTGGGCGGCGCGCAGTGTCCTCTCCCAACTTCTGCGCTGGGATGGGGCGCGGCCGACGCAGCCATTGCCGATGGATAACCACTTCCGGGACCCGGCCGGGGCCATCGCCAGCGGTCGGCAGTCCGCGGAACTCATGGCGAAGGCGCTTGCCAGCCTTGCCCACGTCCGGGCCCGGGAGCGGGAGGACAGCGCGGCGGCGGGGGCCACGCCTACGCCTGGGGCCGTCAACCCGGCGCAGCAGCGCCAGCAGGAGACGCAGGCACAGATCGAGATGCGGCTCGGAGAGGAGCGCCGCCTGCTGCGCTATGGCCTTGAGGTGATGGGGCTGATGACCGAATGCGTCGCCTACCACGACGCGCTGCACCGAGATGACCGACCCGCTGCCGAGGTCGCCTGGGAGGCCATCGAGACCGTGGCGGACGCCTTGGACTCGTTCTACATCCCCATCGGCTTCGAGCAGCCCGGCGCCGGCCTGGTCAGCCGGGACGCCCTCACCCGTTCCCAGTTGCGCGACCTGCTCCGCCGCTGCCGGCAGCAACGCGCGGCGTCGGGCCCCAAGCAGGTGTCGGGGTGAAGGGGCCGGTGCGGGTCCTTCGCGTTTGCTGGTTTTCCCGGGTGGCGCGGGCGCAAGTCAGCTCCGTAGGGGTTCGCTTGTCTAAGAACCGCAGAG
>CAIZKT010000584.1:0-7472 GCA_903933565.1 uncultured Victivallales bacterium
GGCAGATAGCTCGCCCCTACAGGGCTCAAACCCATAACCGTCCTATTCCCAGGGCGTTGCCCTGGGCTGGTATGGCAGCGCGCCTTCAGCGCTCCAGACGGACTCCCTAGCCGTTCGATCGTCGCCTCGATGTGGGGTCGTAGCACGCTGCGCATATTTACCTGTGGGTTGGCGAAAAAGCGGTAAGCCGCCTTGGTCTTGGCGGCCGAACCGTGGCAGGCCTGCGGCACCAGTTCGCCGGGCTGGGCCGCAAAGTCCCGCGCCAACGATACGAGTCGTTGCCGTAGCCGCTGGTCGTAGGCGGGAAAGCGCCCGAACTCCGCTTCCGCCCAGTCGGTCGGCGCCTCCACCGCAGGCTGGCTGCACAGCGGCTCCTCGGGGGCGTAACCCAGTACCGAGCGCCAGCCCCGGCTCAGGCGATACACAAAGATGTCCTTTGGTCCCGTGGCAACCTTGCCGTTGCCGTAGGCTGTACGCCGTGCCGCCGTCTGGCCGACCCCCAGCCAGTTCGCGGCCCGGTAACTGCTGCCGTCGAAGCGGCTCGGATCCACGAAGGTCTCCACCGGCACGGGGGCGAATCCGTACCGCTTCGTCCAGTCTGCGGCCAGACGCCGGGTACCTAGGCTCAGGACGTGCGAAGCCAGGTTCGGGACGCGCACCCCGGGCACGATCAGGAAGCGGCTGTTGCACTTTGCCGTTGGCCGCCAGCCAGCCCGACCACTCGCACACGCGCCGGGACAGCGCCCGACGGGACAACGACGGCTCCGCATCCACGGCCGATTGCACCCGGCCGATCAACTTGGCACTGAAATGGCGTCCACACACGCGCATACCTCATCAAGGTAAGCGCACAAGCGGCGGGGTTAAGTGTGTCTATCGGTCAGAAGCTGTGAAAAAATCGGTGTCGGGGTCAGAATCGGTATCGGAGTCGTGCCTGGATGAACCAGGTAAAGTGGCTTGAGGACGGCGGCTCGGGCATTTCTTCACAGCTTCTCAGCTGCTGCGGGCAGGGCTGCGGCGGCGATGCGGCGCGCCTTCCAGCGCACCTGCTCTTACCCTCCGACAGAGCCCCCGTCCCGGCGTGGTTGAGCGTTGAGCGTTTTCCTGGGGCCGGCGGGTACCGCAAACCCGCCCGGAACGGGCTGGGCCTCGCGGGCTCCAGGGGGGCCAGCGGGGCCAGGACAGACGCCTGCCAGATCCAGCGGGGGTTCTTTCTTGGATCCGCCCGGCGCTCGGCTCGCCGACGCTCAGGCCGGGCGGTATCTTAGGCGGAGTGGTCGGGCCCGCCGCGCCGGCGCCGCCGAACGCAACCGCAGTCGTGGAGGAACCTCGCATGCGACATCACGTGCTGACCGCTGTAGCGCTGGGCTTGGCGGCCTGGGTGCAGGCGGCCCAGGTGGTCATTCCGAACGCCTCTTTCGAGCAGGGCGATGCCACTCCAGCGGCCTGGACGATGGCGGGGGCCGGGCTGGGCTGGGAGAAAGGCAGCGCTGCCGATGGGGAGCGTAATATCACGGTAACCGGCAGTGGCGCAGACAACACCTACTGGCATTCGCCGCTGGTGCCGCTACGGGCGGGCGGACTGTACCAAGTGTCGTTCATGGCGCGCTCGCTGACCGCCAGTGGCGGCACCGCGGTGACCGGCCCGGTGTTCTGCAACCGCGATATCGGCTGTCCGCCGCTGGACTGGACCCGCTACTCGGCGGCCTTCGTCTGCCGGGATGACCTGACCCCGGATCAGTCCTGGCTGCGCTTCGGGCAATGGCACGTGGGTGGGACCCTGGCCTTTGACGCGATCTCGCTGGTGACGGTGCAGGCGGTCCACGCGCGTTGCGGCGAGGTAGCGCTGGGCGAGGGGGAAGCGCTCACGGGCAACGCCTATGAGTTCAGCGCGCCGCTGGGCGGGCCGGGGCTGAACCACAGTCGGCCGCTGGCCGTGGCGCGCTGCGGTTTCAACTCCAACCGCTGGGTCTTCGGCGCCGACAGCGAGGTCGTCTACATGCACCAGATCGGCGCCCGGCAGCAGACCGCGGCGCGGGGGGAGATCACGGTTGGCTGGTACAGCGGCGGGCAACTGCTGGCCGAAGTCAGCCGGGACGGCCAGGCCTGGCTCTCGGTCGGGGTGCTGGAGGCGACCGGCACACTGGCCTTTGAGGTGCCGGCAACGCTCCTGCCGGCGCCGGTCATACAGGTCCGCCTGAAGGCCGTTGCCAAAGCCAAGGTCGGGGCCGCGGACTCCGATCCGGGGTCGTTCCAGGTACATGGCTACCGCTACTGGGCCAGCGTGGATGGCGCGCCGCTAACCGGGCGTGGCCAGACTGCCTATATCGAGACGAACGGCCCGGCGCCAGGACTCCGTGTCGACATCCTCTCGGTGGGCGGCAGTCGGCCGGGCAGCGATAACGCGGTGGCGCTGCAAGTGACCAACGACACGGGCCAGGCCGTGGTCGCCGAGCTGGCCATCACCCTGCGGCAGACGGGCGGCAAAGAGACCCGCTGCGGCGGCGCCAAGCAGACACTGGCGCCGGGCCCGACCGCGCTCACCTGCCCCTACAACCTGCCCGGGTCAGGAAAATGGGAGCTGGCCATCAGCCTGGGAAACGCGATCGCCTGGACCGCCCAGGCCGAATTGTCCGTGCCCGAGTTCTACGACGCGAGCTACGGCGAAGCACTGCCGGGCAGCACCGAGGCGGTGGCGCTGTGGTCGGCGGCCAGCGGCTGGAAGGTGCCGCGCACCCGGCCCGTGCCCACGGCTCAAGGCGAAGCGTTGCTGATTCGGGCGGCTGGCAACGAAGCCGAGGCAGCGCAACTGGTGCTGCGCCCCGTGGCCGCCTTGCGCGGCCTGACGGTGACCCCGGGCGGGTTACAGGGGCCGGGCCAGTCGGTCCTGTCGGCGAGTTGCCTGGAGGTACTCAGGGTGCGCTACGTCCCGGTCACCCAGAAGACGGACGGCGCCGGACTGGTCGCCGATTGGCCGGATCCCCTGCCCCCCATCCGCCAGCCGTTCGACCTTGAGGCGGGGATGAATCAGCCCCTGTGGGTGCGCGTCAAGGTCCCCGCCGGCACGCCGGCCGGCGCCTACCGCGGGGTGTTGACGCTGACCGCGACGGGCTATGCGGCCGAGGTCCCGGTGCGCGTCGACGTGTACGGCTTCGATCTGCCCAAGCGCATGACCTGCGAGACCGCGTTCGGCTTCGATCCCGGAATGGTCTGGAGGTATCAGGGAGTGAAGGACCCGGCGCAGCGTCGGCAGGTGCTCGACCTGTACTGGCGCAACTTCAGCGAGCATCACATCTCGCCCTACAACCCGGCGCCCCTGGACCCGTTCACGGTTGCCTGGCCGAATACCGGAACCTGGCAGGGCGGGGTACGGGACCCGGAGGTGAAAGCCGCCGGAGCCGCGTCTCTGCGCCTGCGGGACACCTCGACGCAGGGCAATGTCGAAGCGCAGTATGCCGTGCCCCTGCGGCTTCCGCCGAAGGGGCTGCGCCTCCGTTTCAAGTACCGCACCGAGACCCCGGGGCAGGTGTTCCAGGTGACCCTGAACCATCACGACGCCGGCGCACAGTGGATGAGCGGCCGCAACAACGACATCCGGATCGAGGGCGATGGCAGCTGGCAGTCCTGGGAGCGCACCATCACGGCCTTCCCCGCTGGGGCTGAGTCGGCGAGGCTTATGCTGCGGGCGACGCGCTGGTCCGAGGCAGGCGAGGCCACTGGCTGCGTCTGGATCGATGAGTTGAGCGTGACCGACGCGGGAACGGGCGAGGAGCTGGTGCAGGGCGGCGACTTCGAGCCCACCGACGTGACGACGCTGCGGCCCCAGTTCACCTGGGAAGCCTGGGACCGGGCCATGACCCGGGGCGTCGAGGAGTTCGGCTTCAACACCTTCCGCCTGCCGATCCAGGGACTGGGCGGCGGCACCTTCCATTCGCGGGTCGAACCGGAACTGCTGGGGTATGGCGGCACAACAGCGGAGTACCAGGCTGCCATGGGCGTCTACCTGACGGGCCTCGAGGCGCATCTGCGCGAAAAGGGCTGGCTGGAGGAGGCCTTCGTTTACTGGTTCGATGAGCCGGATACCAAGGACTACGAGTTCGTCATGAACGGCTTCCGCACCCTCAAGCAAGCGGCGCCGGGGCTGCGCCGCATGCTCACCGAGCAGGTTGAGGAGGCCCTGGTCGGCGGGCCAAACCTGTGGTGCCCGGTCTCGTCCGACTTCAACCCGGAACGCGCCGCAGCGCGCCGCCAGGCGGGTGAGCACTTCTGGTGGTACGTATGCACCGGCCCGAAGGCGCCCTATGCGACGCTGTTCATCGATCACCCGGGCACCGAGTTGCGCCTCTGGCTGTGGCAGACCTGGGAGCGCGCCATCGAGGGCATCCTCGTCTGGGAGAGTAACTACTGGACCAGCAGCTGCGCCTACCCGGAGGCCGAGTCGCCGCAGAACCCCTACCTTGACCCGATGGGCTGGGTCAGCGGCTACAGCACGCCCAAGGGCACGAAGCAGGCCTGGGGCAACGGCGATGGCCGCTTCATCTACCCGCCCGAGGCCGCGGCGGATGGGCGCCCCGCGGCGCCGGTGCTCGAGGGGCCGGTGGACAGTATCCGCTGGGAGATGCTGCGCGACGGCATCGAGGACTACGAGTACTTCGTCATCCTGCGCCGCCTGTTGCTCGAGAAGGGCGCCGGGCTGGATGCCAACGCCCGGCAGCGCTACGAAGCCCTGCTGACCGTGCCGGACAGTGTCAGCGTCGACATGACGCACTTCACCCGTGACCCGGCCCCACTCGAGGCGCACCGGCACCAACTCGGCCAGGCGATCACGGAGCTACGCCGCCGGTAAAGGCCAGCTATGGTTAGCCAAAACCTTGTAGGGTAGTCACTTGAAGAACACGGATGCGAGCCGTGAAGAGTGAGCCGCGATTCACAACCGATACGGGATGCGGACGCCAGGATGGTCCACGGGGAAGTCGCGGGTATTCCGGCTGACCAGGATGACATTCAGTTCCTGAGCCGTGGCCCAGATGATGGCATCGGGCAGTCGTAGTCGGCTTTCGCGGCGGATGGCGATGGCACGTTCGGCGATGGGGGGGGTAACCGGATGGGTTTCGAAGCGCCTCAGAAAACCCTGCAGTTGCTGCTCCTCGTCCGGCGTCTGGGCGCCGATGAGGACCTCCGTCCAGGTGATGAGGCTGATGACCGGGGCGGCGTAATGCGCCAGTTCGTTCTGGGCTGCGGGCACGCCCCGCAGGTAGTCGACCAGGATGTTGGTATCGACGACGGCTTTCACGGGCGCTGCCACTCCCCCCGAACCCGATCCTCATACTCGATGCCGTCGGTTTCGCGATCCTTCCAGAGCCCGAACGCAGCGTTCGTGCTGCCCGCCGCTTTCCGGGCCCCAAGGTACTGCGCCACAGCCCGGCGGATGGCCTCGGCTCTGGAGATGTGCTCCTGCCGCGAAATGTCGGCCAGCTCAGCGAGCTGTTCCGCAGGAATGCTAACAAGGGTTCTCATGATGACGGCATCATATGTCACCGACGCCGCAGCGTCAAGAGGAAATGCCTCGGAAGCGGTGAAGGAATCGGGGGCGGAAGGGACCGATTGGCGTCGAGAGCGAAGTTGGCAAAGGCAGCCCCTTTGGGTTCAGATTGCCGGAGCTGGCAAGCAGCCATCGGTGAACACCCGTCGACTACAGGAGTCTGCATGACCGCCACCGGACCTCAGGTTTTCGACCGCCGCCGTGGTGAGTATTTTCGCGAAACCGTGCTTGGCGATGGGCTGATGCGCCTGGCCTATTCGGCGCCGCTGCGGGGGGTGTCGCAGTGGCTGCTGTTCCGCCGGGCGTTGTGGAGTCGGCTGCTGGGCTGGTACGCCGACCGTCGGCTGTCGCGGGGTCGGATCCAGCGGACCATCGCGCAACTGGGTTTGGACGAGAGCGAGTTTCGCGACCCGGTGACGAGCTTCGGGAGCTTCAATGAGTTCTTCTACCGGCGCCTGCGGGAGGGAGCCAGGCCTTTCGATCCGGCGCCGGAGCGCCTGAGCTCGCCGGCCGACTGCCGCTTGCTGGTCTTCCCGCGGCTGGAGGGTGCGACCTGCGTCCCGGTGAAGGGCCGCGAGTTCACCGTCGGCGGCCTGCTGGGGCCGGGTCACGAGGCGGAGGCTGCGGAGTTCGTCGGCGGGGCCTTGATGGTGTGCCGGTTGTGTCCGGCTGACTACCATCGCTACCACTATCCCGCCGCCGGTCGCGAGGTGGCCGATTGGGGGGTCCCCGGGGCGCTGAATTCGGTCAATCCGCTGGCCCTGGAGCTGGGCCTGAACGTGTTCGCGGAGAATCGGCGGCAGGTGACGATGCTGGAACTGGAGACCCACGGCCGCTGCGCCTTCGTCGAAGTGGGCGCCTTCGGCGTGGCCGGGATCGTGCAGACCCACGCCTGGGGCCCCTTCGCGAAGATGGCCGAGAAGGGCTACTTCAAGTTTGGCGGCTCAACCCTGGTGCTGGTCTTCCGCGCCGGCGCCGTCAGTCTCGACGACGATCTCTGCCACCACAGCGCCGCGGGCACCGAGGTCCTGGTGCGTTGCGGCGAGAGTCTCGGCCGCGCACCCTGAGCGAGGGTACAGCGGACGGCGGCTATTTACCGGGGCACGGGCGGAAGCCCCGAGGCGCGCTTCTGCCCAGCTCTCGCCCCCCGCGGTTCACCACGTCGTCCCACAGCCCAGCGCGTAAGCGGCCGTGCGACTGTCGAGGTGTACTCCGGCCTCCTGCTCACGGCGCAGGAAGCCGGCCAGGTCAGCCGGGGCCACCAGACACACCTCGATCTCTTCCTCCTCCGTAGGACTGGCCGCCGGACAGCGGTTCTCCGGCAGCGTTTCATCCACCTCCATCAGCACCAGCAGCACCCCTTCCGAGGTCAGCCCCGGCGAACTGCAGGTTTGCGGGCCCATCCAGCCCACGCGACCGTGGTACCCCGTCTCCTCTCGTACCTCCCGCACGGCGGCCTGCTCGGGCGTCTCCCCCGCATCGACCAGCCCCGCCGGAAACTCCAGCACATAGCCGTCCACGGGTGGCCGGTACTGGCGGATCAACAGCAGACGTCCCGAGGGCCGCAGCACCGCGATGACCAGCACAGCCCAGGCGCCGCCCTGCCTGCCCACAGACTCCCACCGGCGCCGCCGCCCATGCCCGTCCACGTACTCAAGCTCGTCCAGCCGCAGAAATCGCCCCGCCGCCAGCGTCGTCGCCTGCAGCCGCCTCGGGTTGACCTCGACTGCCATGACGTGCCTCCTTTGCGGCCGCCATCACGGCCAGGGCTGTTTCAAGAAACGACCGCCGTCGTACCGCCGGCCGTCAAAGCGACGTCGACGGGCCGCGTCCGCGGCCCTCTGCCGCACGCACTCTACATCGCGCGCCGGCCATGTGCCGCGCGGCAAGGTCGCCTGCGGCGACCGCGACACCGCTTTGGCTTGGCGCC
>CAIZKT010000585.1:0-1703 GCA_903933565.1 uncultured Victivallales bacterium
CAGGCCCTCGACCCTCTGCGGTTCTCAGACAAGCGAACCCCTACGGAGCTGACTTGCGCCCGTGTCCAACCTCCCTACGCTACCTGTGACGGTCGGTTGCGCCAAGTGGATACCCCCCTCATGAATAAGGCAGGCTAGTCGGTAGCCGCCTCCCTTTTTCAGCAGGAGATCGTGCGTGATGGGTAGATTTGCCTGAATAGCTACCATATGGGATGTGAGGCGGTCGTACAGGAGTCACTCGATGAGCTATCTACAGATGCAGCGGAACCAGCGGAAGAGGGGGGGCCAGTTCGTGTATGTGCATCTGGCCAGGAGCGTGTGGGATGCGGTCAGAGGGCGATCGGTGCAGAGGCGCGCCTACCTGGGTCGGCTGGAAGCCTCCGGGGAGCGTCTGGTTTTGTCCAAGGGCTACGCTTTGCACCGCGGAGCGGCGGTGGAACTGGCCGAACTGAAGCGCCGTCTCGCTGTCGGCGAAGACATCGAGGCGTGGCTACGAGCGCCGGTGGGCGGAGGGCAGGAGATAGCGCCGGGAGGTGACGCCCCGGTCGGCGTCAGCATTGTGGGAGATGCGTACGTGCTTCTCCATCTGGCCCGGGAGATCGGCCTGGCGGCGCTGGTGGAAGAGGCCTTCGGAGTCGAAGACGGCCTGGTGCTGCTGGGGTTGGCGCTGCACCAGGCGGCCAAAGGGGGTGCGGTGTACCTGGCCGGAGACTGGCTGGACGAGCGTGAGGTTCCGGTGGCGATGCGCGGTGAACTGCTGCAGACCGACCGCGTCTACGGGCTGATCGCGGGGGCCGGGGCCGATCCGGCGAAGCAGGGGTCCTTCTTCCGCGGCTGGATTGCCGCCGCAGGCAAACCCGAGGCACTGATCTACGACATTACCTCGATCTCCACCTACGCCCGCGACCTGGAACTGGCCGAATACGGCTACAACCGCGACGGCGAAAACCTGCCGCAGATCAACCTGGCTCTGGTCCGCGACAGCCGCAGCGGCACGCCGCTGTGGTACCGCCCGCTGCCGGGCAGCATCCCGGACGTGTCCACCCTGAAACGGACCGGCGCGATGCTCAAAGACCTGGGGCTGGAGCGCTTCAACGACTCGCTGGACCGCGGGTTCTACAGCCAAACCAACCTGAGAACCATGCTCGAGGAGAACATAGGCTTCACCCTCGGAGTGCCGTTCTCCGTCGCGCAAGCCGTCAAGTTGGTCCGTCGCTACAGGTCGGCACTGAACTCGCCCAAGCACTCGTTCCCGTTCCACGAGCGGGTCATGCGCCACGTCCGGGACGTCTGGCGGGTGAATGGCACTCGGGGCCATTCGCGCGAACTGGATGCGCACCTGTTCTTCGAACCGGCGCGCCAGATTGAATCCATGACCAGACTCGAAACCGCGGTGTTCGCCCTGGAGGCCAAGGCTGCCGACGAAACCCTGCTCTCGCGCCGCGACGCCGGGGAGTGGCTCAACGAGAACGCTGGCGCTCTGCGCTCCTGCCTCGCCGTCCGCGCCGCCGGCGAGCGCTTCCGTATCGAGCGGAATGCCCGCGCTGTTGCCCTGGCCGCCTCCCGCATGGGCTTCCCGCTGGTCTTGACCAACGCCCGCGACTGCCCTCGCGAAGAGGTCCTCGCTCGCTCCCGCGGTCGCGACCGTATCGAGAAGCTGCTGGACACCCTCAAGAACGAGGACGGCCAGCACCGCCTACGCA
>CAIZKT010000586.1:0-4046 GCA_903933565.1 uncultured Victivallales bacterium
CCAAAGCGGTGTCGCGGTCGCCGTCGGCGACCTTGCCACGCGCACTCCACATGGCCGAGGCGCGTTATGGAGTGCGTGCGGCAGAGGGCCGCGGACGCGGCCCGGCGACGCCGCTTTCACGGCCGGCGGTACGACGGCGGTCGTTTCATGAAACAGCCCTACCAGGAGCGCCCCATCCCTTGCACTTGCCTGGCCGCTTGGGTATCTTCTGCTCATGGTCTCGACCCCGCAAGCCGCTGCCGCCCTGGGCTCCGTCAGCGTCCGTCCTTCCCCCCTGCCTGCCACTCCGGCGACGCGCCGGTTCTGGCGCGTCCCTTGGGTCGTGTTGGCGCTAGGCCTGCTGTTTGCCGTCGGCGTGACCCTGTATATGTATATGCGCGTGGAGAAGGCGGCCGAGCGGGAATTTGGCTTGCGTTGTGAGACCATCCGGCAGGCCATCGCGGAGAGGATTGACGACCATGCGCGCATCCTGCTGAGCGGGGCGGCGCTATTTGATGCGTCAGCCGAGGTCTCCCGCGAGGAATGGCATATTTTCACCCAGCATCAGAAAGTCCAGCAATTCCTGCCTGGCATTCAGGGCATCGGCTTTGCGCGGCTGATTCCGCGGGCGGAATTGCCCCGCCACCTTCAGCAGGTCCGTGCCGAAGGCTTCCCGCAGTACACGGTGAGACCAGAGGGCGATCGCGAGCTCTATTCTTCCATCGTCTACATCGAGCCGTTCTCCGATCGTAATCTGCGGGCCTTCGGCTATGACATGCTCTCGGAACCGGTGCGCCGAACCGCCATGGAGCAGGCGCGGGATACGGACCATGCGGCGCTCTCCGGCAAGGTGGTCCTGGTTCAGGAAACCGACAGGGATGTCCAAGCCGGAACTCTCATGTATGTGCCCGTCTACCGCCAAGGCATGCCCACCCATTCGCTTGAGCAGCGCCGTGCCGCTCTCTTTGGCTGGGTCTACAGTCCCTACCGGATGGACGACCTGATTGCGGGAATCCTGGGCGCCCACAGTCTGAAGAGGCAGCGGCTCCATTTCAAGCTCTTCGATGGCGCGAAACCCTCGCCCCAGAGTCTGCTCCACGAATCGTCCTCCGCCGCGCAGGATGGCCTCTGGCCCGGGGCGCGCTTTTCGCGGCAGCTGCCGATGGATTTCAATGGGCAGCGCTGGACCCTCTGCTTTACCCAGGCTGGCGCTGGGGTCTTCGCCATGGCCTACGCGGGGGTCTGGCTTACGGCGGTCGGCGGCGCGCTCATCGCGGTGCTGCTGTTCGCCTTGGTGCGCGCCCTGGTGAACACTGGCGTCGCGGCGCAAGGGCTGGCGGCGGAATTGACCGTCGGTCTGCGCGAGAGCGATGCCCGCCTGCGTGCCATCACCGACTCTGCCCAGGATGCCATCCTGATGATGAATCCGCAGGGCCTCGTCTCCTATTGGAATCCTGCCAGCGAGCGCATCTTCGGGTATACGGGCGCCGAGGCGCAGGGGCAGAACCTGCACCAGCTCATAGCGCCGTCGCGTTACCACGCCGAGCACGCCGCGGCCTTTCCCTCTTTTTTGCGTACCGGCCAGGGCGCGGTCGTCGGCGGGACCAGGGAACTGGAAGCCTGCCACAAGAACGGCCATGAATTCGCGGTCGAAATGTCGCTCTCAGCGCTGCATTTCCAGGATGGTTGGCACACGATCGGCATCCTCCGCGACATCACGACGCGCAAGCAGGGGGAGGAGGCCCTGCGACGGCAATCCCGACTGCGGCAGTTGCTGATTGACATCTCCGCGACCTACATCAACCTACCCCTGGATGCGGTCGAAGCGGCGATCCGTACGTCGCTGGCGGACATGGCGGTCTTTGTGGGGGCGGATCGCGCCTACATCTTCGACTATGACTTCCGGCGGCAGGTCTGCAGCAACACTCACGAATGGTGCGCGGCGGGTATCGAGCCGCAGGTCAACGCCTTGCAGGCGGTGCCCCTGGCGCTGGTGCCGGACTGGGTGGAATGCCATCGCCGGGGCGAGCCGATGTACATCCCCGAGGTGTCCTCCCTGCCGCCCGGCGGGCTGCGGGAGCTGCTCGAACCCCAGGGCATCAAGAGCCTGCTGGCGGTCCCCCTCATGAGTGCGGGCGAGTGCAGCGGCTTTGTTGGCTTCGACTCGGTGCGCCAGCCTCACGACTACTCCGATCACGAGCAGCGTCTCCTGACTGTCTTTGCCCAATTGCTGGTGAGTATCGGCCAGCGCCGGAAGGCGGATGCGGAACTCCTGGAGACCAACCGTCAGCTCGAGGCGACCACCGCCCACGCCCGCGAACTGGCGGTCCGGGCCGAGCAGGCCAACGCGGCCAAGGGCGAGTTCCTGGCCAACATGAGCCACGAGATCAGAACCCCGCTGAATGGGGTCATCGGCATCACCGGGCTCTTGCTCGATACCCAGCTTGACGAAGAGCAGCGTCGCTACGCCGAGATGGTGTGCAGCAGTGGCGAAACGCTGCTCGGCCTAATCAACGACATTCTCGACTTCTCGAAGATCGAGGCGGGCAAGCTTGACCTGGAGACCCTGGACTTCGACCTGGCGAGCCTCCTCGACGATTTTGCCGCCACCCTGGCGGTACGGGCTCACGAGAAAGGGCTGGAACTGCTCTGCGGCGCCGATCCCAACGTCCCCACCCGGCTGTGCGGCGATCCGGGGCGTCTGCGCCAGATTCTCACTAATCTGGTGGGCAACGCGGTCAAGTTCACTCGGGCTGGCGAGGTGGCGGTGCATGTCAGGCTGGTGGAAGCGCAGGGGAACGACGTCCTCCTGCGCTTCTCGGTGCGCGATACGGGCATCGGCATCCCGGTTGCCAAGCTCGGACTGCTCTTCGACAAGTTCAGCCAGGTGGACGCCTCCATCACCCGGCAATACGGCGGCAGCGGCCTTGGCCTGGCCATCTCGAAACAACTGGCCGAGCTGATGGGCGGCCAGGTCGGCGTGCAGAGTGTCGAGGGCAAGGGCTCGGAGTTCTGGTTCACCGTCCGCCTGGGCCGTCAGGCCGGGCCGACGGCGGCGCCCAGCGCGACGCGCCAGACCGCTCGTGAGACCCGAAACCTGTTCGCCGACCGTAAGGCCCGCATCCTCCTGGCGGAGGATAACATCATCAATCAGCAACTGGCTCTCGGTATCCTGAAGAAAATGGGCCTGCGCGCGGACGTGGTCGCCAACGGCGCCGAAGCGCTCAGCGCCCTGGAAACCCTGCCCTATGATCTGGTGCTGATGGATGTGCAGATGCCCGAACTGGATGGGATCGAGGCGACGCGCCTGATCCGCCAGCCCCAATCCGCGGTCCCCAATCACCAGATTCCCATCATCGCCTTGACTGCCCACGCTATGCAGGGCGACCGGGACCGCCTCCTGGCGGCTGGCATGAGTGATTACGTCGTCAAACCGCTGTCGCCTCAGGCGCTGGCGGAAGCGCTGGATAAGTGGCTGCCGCCAGGGCTGGGGACAATGGCTGGCGCGGCCGGGGCCACCGCCGTCTCCGGGGATACCGCGATCCGCCGCGGCGGACCCAGTACGGGCTTGGCAGCGCGGGCTCCAGGGCAGGGGGGGGCGCCCGTGTTTGACCAGGCGGGCTTGCTGGCCCGGCTGGATGATGACGAGGGCTTCGCGAAAGAGTTACTGGTCACTTTCCTCGACGACCTCTCGCGCCAGATCGCGGTGCTCAAGGGGTACCTGGACCGCGGCGACGTTGCCGGGGTCCAGAGCCAGGCCCACGCCATCAAAGGGGTCGCCGCCAACGTCGGCGGTGAGCGCCTGCGGGGGGTCGCCGCCGAGCTGGAGAAGATCGCCGCGGCGGGCGACCTGGCCGCCGCCCAGGCGAGCCTGGGCGAACTCGAGGCGCAGGCCGCGGCGCTGAACCTGGCGATTTGCGCTTATCTGTGAGAAGCTGTGCAGCAACCCTCTTCTCACCCGCGAACCCGGCCCCGGCGGGTCCTTGGCATCGCGGGCTCCAGGGCGGCGAGGGCGGGGATACCGCGAACCCGGCCCCGGCGGGTCCTTGGCATCGCGGGCTCCAGGG
>CAIZKT010000587.1:0-3031 GCA_903933565.1 uncultured Victivallales bacterium
CCTATTCATGGTCGCCCGCGACCCGGATGCGGCGGCCCGCATCCGGCAGGAGTTCGCGCTCCGGCCCCCGCATCCGGCGGCCCGCTTCGTTGAGATGACGGTGTCGGACGTGGGCCTGCAGGTTACCCGCAGTTGACGCAGGCGGGCAGCGCCGCGGACAACGACGGTTCCGGCGGCGCCGGTCTGCCCGAGATCCCGCCCTGCGGGAGGTGTGTCAGGGCTGCTTTGAGTGAGCGGCCGCTCGCTTCGCAACAGTGCCTCTTTGGGCCCCGGGCCTTGCCCGGTTTCCAGTCAGGCAGCACCCCCAATCTTGAAACAATCTTGGGGTTGCGTGGCTAGCGCGACTTTCCTAGTTATGGTTGAGTCGATCTTTAACATACTTCAGAAGAATGCTTTGCAAGTCAACAAACCTTACCCTAAACAAGCTTTCTCGGCGTCTAGTCCAAGCAGCTTGAGAAGGCGCTCCTGGACCTCGTTCATCCTGGTCAGGACGGTCTGCTGCCGCGGTTCCTTTGCCCGTGGCCGGCGCCGGTAGACATTCACGACTTCCCGGATGCCGTCGAGCTCGGCGAGCAGGCGGTTCATCGGCATGGGCATCCCTGCCCGCGCCGCCCGCCGTTGGATGAGGGCCCTGAGCAGTACGGCGATAGTGCAGTAGAGGCCGTGGACGCGGATCTTCTGGTCGGTCCAGTGATTCAGCGGCCACCAGGTACCCGTTGATCGGTCCTTCATCTCCCGGAAGACGTGTTCGATGATGAACTGGCTGTGGTAGGCCTCGATGATCTCCTCGGCATCCCATTCCAGCCGCGAGGAGATGATGATCGTCTTGCCCAGGACGGTGTCGGACAGTTCCTCGATCCGGCTGCTGTCCACCAGGTATTCGAGACTCGGTTCAGGCCCGATGCGCACCGAGATCAGCTCGGTAAGGAAGGGGCGCCCGAGCAGTCCGTCGCACTGCCTGCGGATCGACTCCGGAGTCGGCGCGCGCCCCCCGGTGATCAGACCGTTGGCCCGGTCCTCGAGTCGCTGCCTGATCTCGGCCAGGCCCGCCAGGGCTTTGTCGATGTCGGCATGCACGGTCCTGAACTGCGCGTTGAACAGCTCCTGGTTGAAGGTGACCACCACCTTGCGCGCCTTCCCGTATACGCTCTTGGACGTGCAGAATGCCTTGAAGCCATCCAGTCGGGGACGGTGGCAGGCGACCATGCGCGGATCCTGGTTCGAGAGTGCCGCCAGGTCGCTGTGCTCATCAAGCTTCACCGAGCCGACGAAGTGCAGCGGCAGTGCGTCAACCCGCGCAATGTTGGCCGCCGAGTTGTTGCCCTTGTCGAACACGACGGTCACATCCGGGGTGGCACTGAGGCCTGCCGCTCCCGACGCCTGGCGCAGGAACTGGCCGAAGCGCTCGATCATCACTGGAAACTGCTTCGCGTCGTTGGTGTTGCCCTCGTAGAGGTCGTAGTAGACCGGCACATGTCCGTCGCGCGAGCAGAACAGCGCATAGCTGATCTGCCGCAGGTTGCTCCTGCCTTGCTTGTTCTTGCCGCGGCGGGCGATGTCGCAGTGCGCGTTGAACGTGTTGATGAAGGTGTAGAAGTTTGTGCCGTCGTAGCACAGACGCGACAGGTCGATCTGTTCGCGCTCAAGCACGCCTTTGATGATCTCCTGCCACAGTTCTGAGGCGGTCTGCTCGGGGATCGCCGCCATGTGGTCCCAGAAACGCTGGGACGCAAGAGCCGCCTGGTCCGCCCCGGGCAGAGCGCGCCGCAGGGTGGTCTGCGAGAACCAGTCCCACATGGCCCGCTTGCTGACCGGCTCCACCGCCCGATTCACCGCGGCAACCGCGAGGTACTCCCCGACGCTCAGGCCCTGCCGCCGCTTCGGGCATAGTCTGTCGGTGTGCAAAGCCACTTCCTGCCGTTGTGCCTCCGCCCACATCGCCGCGGGCAGCCCGAACTCGAAGACCTCCGCATACTGCGGGGCTGGCCCGCCGTCGACCGCCTTCGCAATGTCCTCCAGCTTGCCCAGGTACTTCTGCCACAGGCGCCTGCACTTCCCGTCGACCCAACCCCAGCGCGAATAGTAGTAGTAGGTCTTGCCGCCGATCTTCTTCGCTTCCAGCCGTTCCATGCCTGAATCCTCCGGTGTTGACCACCTGAGGATATATTAGGGCATAGCCAAGCCATTCGCAAGGCCTAGAAATGCGCTTTTTGAGGCTATTTCATGCGTCAATCCCATAATGTTTATTTAGGGCATAGCATCGCAGCGTCACAAATCCTTGATACAGAATGCCTGAGGGAATACGGTCCTTCATAACCCGGAAAGTCGCGCTAGCGCCTGATCTGCAGAACGCCACGGCGCCGCGCCCCGCTTCCAGTACGGCCGGGCGAGTGTATGGTGTTGACCCTCAACGGGAGCAACGCATGAAGACACCGCGGCAGTGGACACGGATGGTCTGGTTGGTTGGGGTGTGCCTGGGGATAGGGGCCGGCGCGGCCGAACCCGCCGTCGGATACGCGGTCTTGACGGTGCGGGCGACGTCGCCGCGGATGGGATTGCTGTTCACCGACAGCGAAGCCGTCGACGTGCGGGCGGCGGTCAGCGGCGCCGGGGCGGCCGTGCAGGTCGATTACAGCGTGCAGGAGACCGGGGGGCCCTGGCGGGGCAGTGGCAGTGCGACCATCACGCCGGGCCCCAATGGCTCCGGGGAGGCCGCGTTGGCATTGGACCTGCCTGGGCGCGGGCTCTACGGGGTGAAACTGACCGCTCGCAGCGGCGCGCAGACGGCCAGCGGCCAGGCCAGTGTGGGGGTGGTCTTCACTCCCGCCGCCGTCGACGAGGCCTCGCCCTGGGGTATCTTCTACATCCCGTTCACCTTCGCCGGGCGTACGCCTGAGCAGTCCATGGCCGACATCGCCGAGAACCTGCGCCGGCTCGGCGCTTCCTGGGTACGCTTCAACTTCTGGGCCCCCATCTACGGCAAGATCAGCATCGGGGCGGGCCCGAATCCGCAGGTTCGCGGCGATTGGTC
>CAIZKT010000588.1:0-13388 GCA_903933565.1 uncultured Victivallales bacterium
ACCCGCGACTTCCGCGGCTGGGGGTACCGCCGCGAAACCGTAGGTTACGTGGCATCCCGCGGCACGGAAGACGATTTCGATACCGATACTGCGTCCCACCCTCGTCTCTCGACCCACCACGGCGGGCAGGCCCTCGACCCTCTCCGGTTCTCATACAAGTGTTTCAGACCAGGCTGCGGCTCCATCCCGAGGTTTGGAGGGCAAACCTCCACGGGTCTTGCAGATGGCGGGTACCTGCAGGCGGTGAGCCGTCCCCCGTTCCGCGCCTCTGGCCGACGGCTCACCGGCGCCTGCGCGCCTGGAGGTTCGCCCTCCAAAGCGTCCGCTACGAACTTCCCTAAGGCATTACGGGCAGGCCGCTTTGCTGCTTGTCTTCGCTTTGCCGCCGAAGTATAGTTACCAGCGGTAACGGTGGTAATACGCGAACCTTGGGGTCGTTTTTGTGTCGCATAAACGACCCGGCGGAGCGTGCCCGGAGCGCCGGTGTTTTTCCGATGACCATTCCCGATCCCCACGCCCTGCACGAGCTCGATCTCTTGCGGACGGTTGAGCAGGACTGCCGCCTGACCAACCGGAGCGCGGCGCGCAAGCTCGGCGTGAGCCTGAAGCTGGCGCACCAGTTGTTGGCGCGGATGGTGGAGAAGGGGCTGCTGCATGTCCGGGTGGTCCATGCCCGGCGCTGGGATTACTTCCTCACCCCACGAGGGCTGGCGGAGAAGACGCGGCTGACGCTTGAGTTCCTCGAGTTCTCGATGCGTTTCTACCGTGAGGCCCGGCGGCGGAGTTCGCACCTGTGCCGTGAGCTGCGTCGTCGCGGCGTACGCTCGGTCGCCTTTCTTGGCGCCGGGGATCTGGCCGAGATTGCCTACCTCGGGGTGCGCGAGTGTGAGCTGTCCCTGTGCGAGGTCTACGACGACGCGGCTGCGCCGGGGCCTTTTCTCGGTCTGCCGGTACAGCGCTTCGACAGTCTGCCCAGGACCCGAGCAGATGCCGTCATGGTGTGCTGTTACGATGTGCGGGCGCCGATGCGCGAGGGCTTTCTGCCGGCGGCGGTGAAGCGGCAGGCGCGCCAGTACTGGATTTTCGGGCCAGGTTCCGCCGGAGAGGTGACCGAGATGGAAGGGCGTGACCCCGCATGAGTACGGACCGCAGCATCTGGGTGATTGGCGATATTCACGGCATGCTCGATCCCTTGGTGGTCCTGCTCAACACGATTCGAAGTGTCGAGTATATGCGCGAGCAGCGCGCCACGCTGGTGTTCCTGGGGGACTACATCGACCACGGGCCCTGTTCGCGGGAGGTCGTCGACGCCTTGTTGGAGTTGCGGCGCGAGTTCGCCGTTGTCTTCCTGGCCGGCAACCATGAAGATATGCTGATGCAATTCATGGAGCCGGACCCCGGGCTCGAGGACTACGGCAAGGCCTGGTTTGTGGGCAATGGCGGACAGGCGACGGTGTGCTCTTTCATGAACCAGCGGAGTGTGCTGGCCAAACTCTGGATGCACTCTACAGACACGCAGGGGTTTACCGCCGCCGACCTGAAGCTCGACCGCAAGTACGTGGAGTTTCTCCATGGGCTCGCCTACGCCCATACCGAGGACCTCCGCGTGGGTGAGCAGTCACTGCGGCTGGCGTTCTCGCATGCCTCGCTTTACCGCCGTTCGGACTGCCGCCTACAGCCGCATCCGGAAGACCCGGACATCAGCGTGCAGGAGCAGCTCGCCGTCAAGACGCGCCAGGACTTCCAGGCACTGGTGCGCCGACACCCCATGTGGCTGGATAACTACCACATCTGGAATCGCGAAATCCCCCGCCAGAAATTCGGTCACTTGGTGCTTGTCCATGGCCACACGCCGACCTCGATCATCGACACGATCCACCCTGGCCGCCTGCCCGGTTTCGACCCCACTTCCAACCTGCCGCTGGTGATCTTTCCCGGTGGGCGCGCGGTGCCGGTACGCCTCTCCGAGGGTGAGGTGCGCTACGGCGCTGCCCTGCGCGACGCCATCTCGATCAATATCGACACCGGCGGGGTCTACGGTCACGCGCTCACGGCGGTGAACTTCTGCAGCCAGCGGCTGCGGGAGGACCGGCGCGTCGGGGTCATTCAGGTTCACCCCGGCTGGACCCACCGCGACTTTGGCGCCTGTAGCCGCTTCCACCTGCAATTTTCCGGGCTCTGATGCACCTGCTCCGTCGAGCACATCCCTGTGTCTTCCTGGACCGTGATGGCACGGTCATTGTCGAGAAGAACTACCTCTCGGACCCGGCCGACGTGGAACTCCTGGCGGGGGCGACGGTGGGGCTGCGGCGCCTGCGCGATCTCGGCTTCCGGCTCGTCCTCGTCACCAACCAATCCGGCGTGGGGCGGGGTTACTTCAGCCTGGAGGATGTGGCCGCCGTCCATGCCCGGCTTGCCCTCCTGCTGGCCGAGGAAGGGATCACCCTGGACGGCTTCTACTGCTGCCCACATCGCCCCGAGGACGGTTGCAGCTGCCGTAAACCCGCCACCGGGATGGTGGACCGCGCCTGCGCCGAGTTGGACCTCGACCCCCGAGCGAGTGTCATGATCGGCGACAAGGCCTGCGATGTCGAGCTGGGCGTCCGCTGCGGCCTGGCGACGATCCTGGTGCAGACCGGCTATGGGGCCAGCCAAACCTGCGCGGCCGACGCGGTCGTTGCCGACCTCGCCGCCGCCGCCGCCTGGCTCGCCAGTCAGCCAAGCCGCAGGCCCAGCGCAGCGGAACGCGGCCTCCCCGCCTAGACGTCAGTCCTCACATGCTCCAGCGCCTGCGAAAACTCTTCCGGCTCTTCCGGGCCGCCGATTGGCTGCGCTTCAGCCTCATCGTTGTGATGATGCTCGGGGCGGCGCTGCTGGAACTGGTCGGTCTGGGGGCCGTACCCCTGTTTGTCGCTGCCGCCATCGACCCAACCCTGGTTCGGCACAATGCCAGGGCGGCGGCGATACTCGACGCCATCGGCGCCGACCGGCCGGCCGAGATCCTGCTCTGGGGCAGTGCCCTCCTGTTGCTGTTCTTCCTCTGCCGCACCCTCTACCTGGTCGCCTCTTACTACATCCAGGACCGCATCGTGCGTAACCGCGAAGTCGAGCTCTCCTGCCGGCTCTTCCGGGCTTACCTGCACGCGCCCTACACGTTTCACCTCGGCTCTCACTCGATGGGGTTGTTGCGCGTTGTCGTACACGAGGTGCCCCTGGTCTTCAGCAATGTGTTGAATCCGTTGCTGAACGTCCTGCGCCAGGGCGTCGTCATCGTGACCGTGGTCACCGTCGTTCTCTGGCGCGAACCGCAGACTGGCCTGGTGACCTTTGCCTGCCTGGGCCTCTGCGGGCTGGGCTTCCTGCTCGCGATCAACCTGCGCCTGAGACGCTTTGGCGCCGATGAGCAGGAACTGCGTGCCAGCCAGCACAAGATGGTTGGCGAGACTCTGTCTGTGCTCAAAGAGGCCGCCGTCCTGCGGCGGCAGCCTTTCTTCGCGCAGCGCTTCCGTGCCCAGTGCGAGAGCCTGGCGCGGCTGATGCGCCTGGCCGACACGGCCCGGCGGTCCACCTGGCCAGCCATGGAACTCATCGTGGTCGCGTCCCTGTTGCTTGCGGCTGTCCGCATGGTCGAGACTGGCAGGCCGATGGAGAGTCTGATGCCGGTGCTGGCCCTCTTCACGGTCGCCCTCGCGCGCCTCAAAGGCTGCGCCGCGGAGTTCATTGCCGGGTTGACTCAGGTCCGCTACCACCTCGTTTCCGTTGATGCCGTCTACGACGATCTGGAGCGGCTGGGGGCTCTGCGTCTGTCCGGCCCGGAGAAGCTATCCCCTGAACCGGAAGTGCAGGGTCTTGGCTTTCATGAGGCCATTCAGCTCTGCTCGGTGAGCTTCCGCTACGCCGGCGACCGTCCGCCTGCCCTGAACGATATTTCCCTGCGCATCCCACGGGGCGCCTGTGTCGCGTTCGTTGGCCCCACCGGTTCTGGCAAGACCACGCTGGTCGACGTGATCATCGGTCTGCTCGAACCCCAACAAGGCGCAGTCCTCGTCGACGGGGAGAACATCCGCCGCGACCTGGCGGGCTGGCAACGTCGTCTCGGTTACATCCCGCAGTCCATCGTGCTGCTGGATGACACCGTGGCGCGCAATGTCGCGCTCGGATTGCCGGATGAGCAGATCGACCCGCAGGCTCTGAACGCAGCCCTCACGGCCGCTCAGTTGCAGGATACGGTCGCCGCTCTGCCGCAGGGCATCAATACCGTCATCGGCGAACGCGGCGTGCGTCTCTCCGGCGGCCAACGCCAGCGCCTCGGCATCGCCCGTGCTCTCTATCACAACCCCGACGTGCTCATCATGGACGAGGGGACCTCGGCACTCGATTCGGCCACCGAGCGCGCTGTGGTCGAAGCCGTCGATGCCCTGAAAGGCCAGCGCACCATTATCATGATCGCCCACCGGCTATCCACGGTCCAGGCCTGCGACCGGCTCTTCTTCGTGAGTCAGGGGCGCCTCGTGGCGCAGGGCACTCTCGACGAACTGCTGGCAACCTGCCCGGAGCTCAGCGCCATGGCGGGGGCAGCCATTCCCGAACCACGCTGAGCCGACGCCCATGCGCATCTTCGCTGAAACCGAACCGCTGGTCCGTTGGCCCTCCGGCATCAGCGCCTACGTGGTTGGCCTGTTGCACGGCTTCGCCGAGATCGGCGATCCGAGCGTGGCACTGGAGACCGGTTGCGCCTCTGCCCGTCCGGCACGACATGCGGCACTGCGGCAGCGGTTGCGCCAGATGGACCTTCATCTGCCGTACCATTGCGTGCCTCTCCCAGGCCGCTTGGCAGCCCGGCTTGGAGCCCTGCGGCGGTACACTGCCTGGCCCCCGTTTCCCGCCTTCGACATCGCCCACAGCACTGCCATCCTGTTGTCGCACACGGCGCCAGCGCGTCGGCGCCTTCTCACCGTCTACGATGTGGGCTTTCTGCGCTACCCCAAACGCCGTTTCGGGGGCGACATCGGCGAGGCCATCGTCCAGCGGTTTGCCCGAGACCTGCGGCGCGCCGACCGCATCCTGGCCATCAGCGAATTCACCAAACGCGAACTCCTGGCGGTCTGCGGTGTACCCCCCGAATGCGTGACCGTAACTCCGCTCGCGGTGCAGTGGCAGTTTGAGGATGCCGACAACGTAGCGGACCCGGACGGCGCGGTTCTGGCAAAGCATGGCCTGGCTGCGGGAGCGTACTTCCTCAGTGTCGGCCTGCTGTCGCCGCGCAAGAACTACGATACAGTCCTGAAGGCTTTTTCGGCATTCCGAGCTCGGCAGCCAGCGGCCGCTCTGGTCATCGTCGGCGACATCGGCTGGGACACCGGACCGCTGGAGCAGCAGATCAAAGCCCTTGGCCCCGCCGTGCGTTGGATTCGTCGCGCTGGCCAGCACGAACTCGCCGCGCTATACCGCCAGGCAACCGCACTTGTATACCTTTCCTGGTACGAGGGGTTTGGTATTCCCGTGCTTGAAGCCATGACCTGGGGCTGTCCGGCCATCGTCGCCAGAGGCAGCGCCCTTGACGAAGTGCTGGGGAAGGCGGGATTGACGGTGGAGCCGCCCGATGCGGCTGCCGCGGTACGCTGCATGGAGTCTCTCTGGGACCATCCCGAGGCACGGGCCGAATGGGCGGAACGTGGACGGCAACGGGCGCGCGCCTTCACTTGGCGGCGGACCGCGGAGGCTACTCTTGCCGCCTACAGGACCGTCCTGGACCTGACCCTATGAGCGCCGCGCCGGAACCAGGCCAAGGCCCCGCTCTCGACTCCGCGCCAGGCATGGGCGCGCGTCGAGAAGCCCTTTCCGGTCCGGCTTCTAAGGGAATGGGGAGCTGTCCGCGCGTTTCGATCCTATTTGTGCCCGCGGGCCTGCTGGTGCTGTTCCTTGGCCTGGCGCTGCCGCGCACGGCCCAGATTCCAGGTCATGACGAGATTGCGCACTACCTGGGGCTTGGCCAGCGGCTCTTCGAGCACGGCTACCGCCAGCCTGACGAGCTGATCGTCTTCTCGCCGCATCTGTACGGTCTCGCCATCTGGGTGTCCCATCTGCTGTTTGGCCCGGGGCTGGTGGCGGCCCGGCTGCCCGGCCTGCTGGCGTGGAGCCTCACCCTGTGCCTGGTCGGAGGGTGGCTGAGGCAGGTCTTCGGGGGCGCGTCCGGCGCGGTTACGGCGGTTGCGCTCGCTCTTCTGGCCGTAACCCCGCTCGCGGTCCAGGCGGCGGCTATCGTCGACATCGACAACACCATCCTGGTCCCTGCCATTCTGGCCCTGGTCTTCGCGGTCAGCCGTTATGTGGACTGCCCCGACCGGCGCCGCGCGGCGCTGGTCGTCGGCGCCATGGCGGTGGCCCTGTGGTGTCGGCTGACGACCCCGACTATCCTGATACCGGTGCTGCTCCTGTACTCGGCCTGGCGGGCTCCGGGCCTGCGGACCGTCGTCAGGGTGGCGGTCGTGCTGGGCTTGGGGTGGGCCCTTTTCCTGGCCAGCTGGGGCCTCTACTGCCGCCTTACCGGGGTGCATTTTACCGGCCCCTTTTACTACCTGGTTGACGCCTTCGTGTTCTGTGCCGTGAGCGAACAGCGCGGCATCCGTCCTGGCAAGATCGCCCTCACCTTGGGATACCTGCTGCTGTGGACCGGCCCGTGGCTCGCCGGGCTCTGGGCAACCCTCGGGTGGGAACGCCTGCGCCGTCTCTGGCAGGACCGCAAACCGGAAGCCGGTGATGTGTTCCTGTTGACGGGAAGCGCTATCCTGGCTGGGTACTGCCTGATGGGCGGCACGATCTTCGGCTTCCCGAAGTATCACTGCCCAGCCCTGCCGCTGCTGCTGCTGGCCGCGGCGCTGAACTTCCGCGATACCCTCATCCCGCCCGGGCGGCGCGGCTGGCTTGCCTTCGGCGCTCTGGCGCTCTTGGCGGCGGGGCTGCAAGTGGCGCTGCTCGGGGACCCTCTGCATGTGCTCCGCCTCGATCTGCGGGAGCTGGTCTTCTGCGGGCAATCTCCGGTGACCCTGGTGCTCACGCAGGTCGTAGCGCCGCTGCTGCTCAGCCTGGCGCTGCCCTTGCCGCTGGTCTTTGCCCTACGGCGCCTGCACCTGGTGTCCTGGCCCTGTGCTGTGGCCGCCCTCGCCCTGGGCGCCAACCTCGCCTTCGTCGTCGTGCAGCAAGCCGCGGGGTATCAGACCGGTTACAACTACGGCGACCGCGGCGATGCCCGGGCGCTGGCTCTGGCCCTGGAATCATGCTTGTCGGAGCGCGGGACGGCCATCGTGCCCGGCGAGATCGTCTATCTGCTGCAGCGGCCTGGCGTCAGGGCAGTCACCAACGAACTCTGGAGCGACGAACGCGCCCTTGCCCAGGCGCTCCAACAGCCAGAGGTCGAAGCGGCCGGAGCGTCTCTGCTCACCAACACCATGAACCAGGTGCAGACCCTCATCCGCGTGGCCTCTGCTAGTCCCGGCTTTCAACGCGCGGATGTGGGCCGCTATGTAGTCTTTGTGCGCACTGCTGCGCCATGAAGCGGCCAACCGCGCTACCGGACAGGCCGCGCAGCGCAGACACCGCCCCCGCGGCACTGAACACGAGGAGTTCCGGAAAGAAATAGAGGAAGAAACGGCCGTTCTGATCGTCGAAGGTGAGGGCAACGGTAAGCATGTGGCCGCCGATCACTGCCAGCAGGATGCCGGCCTCCCGCCGGCGCCACAGCCTGATTACCCCCCAGATGGCCAGCGCGCAAAAGGGTGGGTAGGCACACAGCAGGAATAGGTTATGCCGCCAGGAGTAGCCCGGCCTGACCCGCGCGAAAAGTACGGCTAACCGCGCCAGGGCCAACTGCGTACAGGCGACGGGATGGCGGATGATGTAGCGCCCCGCCGCCAGCAAGTCATCGGTCGTCGTCTCCGGCGGCGGCATCCGTAAACGCCACGGCGCGTGGCACCAAGAACCTCTCCCTTGTACAGCATCTGAACCGGGCTTTCCGTGTTGATGCCTTGGCGCAACCCCGACAGACAGAGCGCCGCCGTCAACAGCAGTGCCGTGAGCGCGGCAACTCCCGCCAGGCGTGCGGACCACGGCCAACGCTTTGCCGTCAGCAGCGCGTGCATGCACAATGCCGGCGCCACAATCCAACCGTTGGGGCGGATCGAGACCAATGCGATCATCGCCGGCACCACGGCCAGGCGCCAAATCCAGCCCCGCTCGTAGGCTTCCACGTAGAACCATAGAAAGATCACCAGCGCCGAGGCGTAGAGGGAATCGGTCAAGATGAAGGTGTGCCAGGCGGCCACATCCGGATTGCCGGCATGCAGCAGCACTGCCAGAGCCCCGGTTGCCGCGCCACCCACGCGCCGACCCAGGCTGTAGAGGCAGGGCAGACTGAGGAACGCCACCACGACCTGAAGCGCCACGATCCCCGGCAGGCCGATGCCGCACTTGAGACACGCCGCCACCACGACCACATAGCCCGAGTAGGATCCCTGCTTCTCCTCCAGCGGCCGTCCGGCAAGCAGGTTCTCGGCGCCCAGCATGTAGCGCGGGGTATCACCCGCCATCCGGATGGCGCGCGGCACCGTGTCACGCCATGGCGCATTGCCCTCGTAACCCCCTTCCGGGAACAGCGAGGGGAAGCACAGAAGCAGCGTCACCCAGAAGCCGAGCAGCACGGCGGCTCCCGCCAGACTGCCGCGGCGCAGTAGCCGCTCAGAACGCTCCACTGAGGCGGGAGTTGCCATACTATCCCAGACTGCGTCTGTCATCTCTTGTGCCTCGTCTGTATGCGTTGCCCCAATATTGCCGATAGAGCCGATTGCGGCAACATCCACGACTGCCGATCATGATGGCCACGCCGGTGATCTCTCCGCCGACAATCCTCGTGCTCACCACCGACGCCTTTGGGGGGCGCGGCGGCATTGCGCGGTACATGCGCGATGTCCTGCTGGCGGCCTGCGAGTGGCGGGCAGGGCAGGGGAGCTTGTTCGCTATCCCCCGGCGCATCAGCGACCCGCCGGGCGCCCTGCCGACCAATCTGCGCTACCTCACCGTCGGCGCCAGCGGGCGTCTCGGAGCGCTGCGAGCCTTGCTGCAGGCCCTGCGCGAAGCGCGCCGTTTCGACCTGGTGATCTGTGGCCACGTCCTGCTCTTGCCCATGGCCAGCCTGGTGTCCCGCCTCTGCCGCTGCCCGTGTCTCCTCTTCGGCTATGGCATTGACGTCTGGCAACCCCCGACCAGCCGCCTGCGCCGGCACCTGGCCCGGCGTGTGGATGGGGCGCTTGCCATCAGTTCCTTCACCGCCGATCAGATGTGCGCCTGGATGGGCTTCCCGCGTCTCCAGGTGACCTTGTTGCCGCCCTGCGTCGATCTCTCCGCCTTCACTCCAGGCCCAAGAGACGGCGCCCTGGCCGCTCGCTATGGCCTCGCCGGGCGACGCATCCTCCTGACCCTGGCCCGTCTCGACGCCCGCGAACGCTACAAGGGCATCGACGAGATCATCGCTCTGCTCCCCTCTCTGGCGACCACGTTTCCCGACCTCAGCTACCTCGTGGTTGGCGATGGCGATGACCGCCCCCGCCTGCAACAGCACGCCGCGGCCGTCGGCGTGGCCGACCGCGTCGTCTTCGCGGGCTGGATTCCGGACGAGCAGAAAGTCGCCCACTACCGCCTGGCCGACGCCTTCGCCATGCCCAGCCGCGGGGAAGGCTTCGGAATCGTCTTCCTCGAGGCCATGGCCTGCGGGGTGCCGGTTCTCGCCAGCACCCTCGACGGCAGCCGCGAGGCCGTCCTCGATGGGCAACTCGGACTCCTCGCCGACCCGCGCGTGCCCGCCGACCTCCAGGCCAAACTCGAAGTGCTGCTCCGGCAACCCCGGGGCAAGAGACCCGAAGGGCTCTCTGCCTTTGCTTACCCCGCCTTTGCCCGGAAAGTTCACACCCTGCTCGACGCCTGGACCCCGGGCGCCGGCAGCCCCCGTTAGGCCCAACCCTCTATCATGTGTGGCATAGCTGGCACCATCGGCCGCGCGGATGCCGCGGTCATCAGCGCGATGACTGCGGCCCTGCGGCATCGTGGCCCGGACGACGGCGGCACCCGCCTCGACCCCGGCGGCGCCTTTGCCTTCGGACATCGCCGACTGGCTATCATTGACCTCAGCGCCGCAGGGCAGCAGCCCATGTCCTGGGCCGAGGGACGCTTCTGGATCACCTACAACGGCGAAATCTACAACTACCGCGAACTCCGCCGCGAACTCGAGGCCCGGGGTTGCGTATTCCGCACCCGGACGGACACCGAGGTGCTGCTGGCGGCCTACGCCACCTGGGGCGAGGACTGCCTCCGCCGTCTGCGCGGCATGTTCGCCTTCGCCATTGCGGACGGCGCCACCCGCCGCGTCTTCCTCGCCCGCGATCGCTTTGGCGTCAAACCACTGCTCTACGTCGAGTCTCCGGGGCTGTTGCTGTTCGCCTCAGAACTCAGGGCCTTTACCGCTGCCGGACAGGTGCCGCAGCAGATCGACCGCGAGGCCGTCTGGCACTACCTATCCTTCGGCTCGATACCGCCACCCCGCACCATCTTCCAAGGCGTGCGCAGCCTCCTCCCCGGCCATGCCATGACCGTCGGTTTTGACGCCCGCCTGCTGCGTGCCTGGCGCTGGTGGGACATCGCGACCGCCAGCCAGGTACACACCGAGACCGTGGCCCGGCTGGACTTCCCCCGCGCCGCCGCTGCCCTTCGGGGACAGCTCGAAGAGGCGACCCGCTACCACCTCGTGGCGGACGTCCCCGTCGGTGCCTTCCTCAGCGGCGGGGTCGACTCGGCGGCCATGGTCGCCCTGATGCGGCACCACGTGACCGACCCCATCCGCACCTTCACCGTAGCCTTCGGCGAGCAGCATCGGGATCTCAGCGAGGCAGAGCCTGCCGCCCAAACCGCTCGCGCCCTCGGCACACAACACCAGGAGGTGACCGTCACCGACGCCGAAGCTGCCACCTCCTTCGACGCGCTCCTGGATGCCCTCGACCAGCCCAGCCTGGACGGGGCTAATACCTGGTTCGTCGCCCGCGCCGCCGCGGCCCAGGTCAAGGTGGTCCTGACGGGCCTCGGCGGTGATGAACTCTTTGCTGGCTACCCGCACTTCCGTCGGCATCAGCTTGCGGCACGCCTGCGGGCGGCCTGCGGCGGCAGACTCGCGCCGTTGCGCCTGCTCCCAGACCGCTGCCGCCACAACCTCATGCTGCCAGGGCTCGACGACCTCGAGCGCCTGGGCACCCTGCGCTGCCTGATGACGCTGCGCGAGAAACGCCGCGTGCTCAACCCCGACCTCCTGGCCACCGTGACTCAGTGTCCCCCCGAGGCCCTGCTTAACCAGGAGACCCGAAGGCTCGACACCGTCGACCGGCTCTCACAGGTTGAACTCGAGGGCTACATGGCACGCACCCTGTTGCGCGATGGGGATGTCATGAGCATGACCCACGGCATCGAGGCCAGGCCCATCTTGCTCGATCACGAACTGGCCGCCTTCGCCTTTGCCTTGCCCTCAGCCTTCAAACTCCGCCATGGCCACGGCAAAGCCGTCTTCCTCGCCGCCTTGGCCGGACTGCTCCCCGATGAAGTCGCCCGCCGTCCCAAGCGCGGCTTTGAGCTGCCCCTGTTGCGCTGGCTCAGCGGCCCCCTCCTGGAACGGGCCGACGCCGCCCTCTCATCCGCCGCCGCGCGGAGCCTCTTCCGACCCCGCTTTCTCGATGATGCCAGAAACCGATTGCGGAGGCCGCGACCCCGCGACGTGCGCCTGTGGTCGTATGTCGTCCTCAGCGAGTGGTTGCAGCGCCAACACCTGTCCCTCTGAACCAAGCCATGCACATCCTCCAGGTCAACACCGCCGACCGCGGCGGCGGCGCTGAGGGGTCAGCGCGGGCGCTGTTCGCCGCCTACCGGCAGCGCGGGCATGCCTCCTGGCTGGCGGTCGGGCAGAAGGGCTCGGCCGATCCCGACGTTTTCGAACTCCCGCGTTTGCCGCTGTTGTCCTGGTCGGGGCGCTGGCTGCAGCGCTGCGCCGAGCGACTGCGCCGTAGCGCCGCCGGGCGTCCGGGCCTCGTGGGGCTGGCCCGACGCCTCGATCTCTGGGCCGATCCCGCCCGGCGGGCCGACTGGTGGCGGGGGGTCGAGGATTTCCATTTCCCGGGCACCGCCCGACTTCTCGAACTCTGCCCTGCCCCGCCTGACCTCGTCCACTGCCACAACCTTCACGGCGGCTACTTCGACCTGCGCCAACTCCCGGCGCTGAGCCGCCGCGTCCCGCTCATTCTGAATCTCCGCGATGCCTGGTTGCTGACCGGCCACTGCGGCCATTTCATCGACTGCGAACGCTGGCGCAGCGGCTGTGGCTCCTGTCCCGACCTGCAACGCTACCCCGGCATCCGGCGTGACGCCACGGCCGAGAACTGGCGCCGCAAGGCAGACCTCTTCGCCCAGAGCCGACTCTTCGTGACCGCGCCCTCCGCCTGGTTGCTCGACTGCGCCCGTGCCTCGATGCTGCGCGGCGTTGATTACCGCATGATCCCCAACGGGATCGATCTGAATATCTTCAGCCCCGGCGACCGCACCCGCGCCCGACAACGCTTCGGCTTGCCCCAGGACGCCCCCGTGGTCCTCTTCGCCGCCGCCGCCCGTTGCAGCGTCTACAAAGACCCCGAGACGATGAACCGCGCCATCCGCGCCCTTGCCGCCGCCTGGGTCGGTGAACCGCACCCCATCTTCCTCTGCATCGGGACGACGGTCCCCAGCGCCGGAATCAAGGGACTGGACCTCCGTTGCGTGCCCTTCATTGCGGATCCCGCGGCACTCGCTGATGGCTACCGCGCCGCCGACGTCTTCGTGCATACCGCCAGGGCCGAGGCCTTCGGCAAGACGATCACCGAGGCCATGGCCTGCGGCACGCCCGTGGTCGCCTCTGCCGTCGGCGGCATCCCGGAACAGGTCAGCGCTGGCCGCACCGGCTTCCTCGCCCCGGCGGGTGACGCGCAGGCGCTGGCAGGTTTCGCGCACCGCATCCTGGTGGATCAAACCCTGCGCGCTGATTTGAGCGAACAGGCGGCCCGGCAGGGCGCCAAATTCAGCCTCGAACGACAGGTCGAAGCCTTCCTGGACTGGTATCAAGAGATCCTCCAGAATCCCGCCAGGCCCGAAGGGCGATAACTCCTCAACCGCCGTGAAGCAATAGGGGTCGTCCGCCGATCTCGTGGTGCCCTTTTCTTCGACCTGTGGAATAAGGGAGTCCGTCTGGAGCGCTGAAGGCGCGCCGCGATACCAGCCCAGGGCAACGCCCTGGGAATAGGACGGTTATGGGTTTGAGCCCTGTAGGGGCG
>CAIZKT010000589.1:0-3872 GCA_903933565.1 uncultured Victivallales bacterium
CGGATACCGCGAACCCGCCCGGAACGGGCGATGGCATCGCGGGCTCCAGCTCAGCCCCCGGCTGGTGCCGGACATACCGGAATGAGACTTGCCAACGCGGTTCCCATTCCGATCCGGCCGGGACGCGCCGGATCGCCCGGAGGGCGGCCCTGCGTGGCCGCCGCGGCGCCGACGCAGCGGCGCCCTCCAACGCCCTTCGTCCGCCGCGGCGGACGAAGGGCGGAATGGGAAGCACCTGGTGTCATACGAGGTTGCGGCAAGTCTCATACAAGGGAGGCAAGCGGGGTCATGGCCGACGTCGGCCAGATCCAGCGGGGGGCTCTTTTTTGAAGCCTTGGGCGGCGGCCAGCTCAGGTTGCGTTGCCGCTGGCCCCGACAGGGTGTTCCGCCAGATATCTGCGCAGGCTGTCCTGCAGGATGCCCACGGCAGTCTCGAGATCGGCGAGGACAGCCTCCACCCCGTCGAGAGTCCCCTCCCGGCCCATGAGTTCGACCCGCAGAGCCGCCTCCTGCGCTGGATTGTAGCCAAAGACCGCGACCATGCCCTTGAGCGTATGCGCCGCGACCCGCAGCGCTTCGCGGTCAGAGGCGGCGACGGCGTTCCGCACGGCGATCATCAGGGTGTCGCACTCGGGAAGGAAAATCCGGGTAACGTGGGTCAGGAACGACGCATCCCCATCGAAGCTCATGAGCAGCTCCTGCTCGCTGGTGCCGTCAGCGGCCGCGCCGCTCGGCCCCGTACCCGACTCGGGACTTCCCCTAGTCCCCATGACCTCCCGGATGACACCCGCCAACTGCTGCTGGGTCAACGGCTTCGAGACATACCCGCTCATGCCGGCCTCGAGACAACGTTCGCGGTCGCCCTTCATGGCGTGGGCGGTCATGGCGATGATCGACACCTCGGGGTTCAGTACGCCGGAGGTAGGATCCCGGATGATGCGGGTCGCCGTCAGTCCATCCATCTCGGGCATCTGGACGTCCATCAGCACCAGGTCGAAGGCCTCCTGCCGCAGCCGTTCCACGGCGGCCTTGCCCGTGCCTACGACGGTGGCCTGGTGGCCCTGCTTGGTGAGCGCATACACCGCCAGCTCCTGGTTGACCGTATTGTCTTCCGCGACCAGGACCCGAAGTGCCCTCTGCGAGGGGGGCTTCGGGTCGGTGCCGGAGGCCTCCGGGACGGCCAGGGCGTGGTGCTTGCGGGCCTGCTCCATGACCACGGTGCCGAGGCAGAGCAGGATCACGTCAAGCAGCTCGGACTGCTTCAGAGGCTTGAGCAAGAAACCCTTGATCCCTAGACGTTTGCGGCGCTCGTGGTCACCTGAACGGGGGCCCGAACTCAGCATGATCACCGGCAGATCGCCGTAGCGCGGGTCGGTCCGTAGGTGCTCCATAAGACTGAAGCCATCCCCGCCAGGCATGTTGCAGTCCAGGAGGATCAGGCGGAAAGGCTCGCGCAGTCGCGTCGCCCGCTCCAGCGCCACCACGGCGTTCAGGGCGCTGTCCACGGCGGCCGGTACGACCTTCCAGTTGCACAGCATCTGGGTCAGGATTTCACGGTTGGTCTGATTGTCGTCCACCACCAGGATCTTGAGTCCGTTCAACTGCTCGGGAACAAGGCGGCAGGCAAAACTCTCTCCCTCGGCCTGCCGGCGCAGTTTTGCCCCGAAGAAGAAGACCGTGCCGGGAGCCCCATGGTGAGCCGCCGGATTGGGGCTCACCAGGCTCAGCGTCCCGCCCATCATCTTGACGAGCTGCCGCGAAATGCTCAGCCCAAGCCCGGTGCCGCCGAAGCGGCGCGTGGTCGAGCCATCGGCTTGCGTAAACGCCTGAAATACAGAGGCCTGCTTGTCCGGCGGAATACCCATGCCGGTATCGCTGACGCTGACCGTCAACTCGACCGTTTCGTCGGCGCCATCGCGCGCCGAGATCCGGACCACAATCTCGCCCTTCTCGGTGAACTTGACCGCATTGCCGACCAGGTTGACGACCACCTGTCGCAGGCGCAAGGGATCGCCGATGAGCTGTTCCGGCACCTGGCTGTCGACCGCCAGCGCCAACTCCAGCCCTTTCCGGTCGGCGCGCAGGCTCTCGATCCGCAGCGCGTCTCCGATCACATCGCGGACCGAAAAGCTCACCTCCTCGAGTTCCAGTTTCCCCGCCTCAATCTTGGAGAAGTCGAGGATGTCGTTGAGCAGGGCCAGGAGCGTGAGGGCGGAATCGTGTACCGTATCAAGGTAGCGCCGCTGCTCGGCATTGAGCGCGGTGTCCAGCGCCAGTTCGGTCATGCCGATGATGCCGTTCATCGGCGTGCGAATCTCGTGGCTCATGTTGGCGAGGAATTCGCTCTTGGCGCGGTTCGCCTCTTCGGCCCTCGCGCTGGTCTCGATCAGGGCGGTTTCCGCCTGTTTCTGGGCGCTGATATCCCTGACGGTCGCCTGGAGGAAGGCCTTGCCGCCAACCTCTACCCGGGTCAGCAGCACGGTCGCGGGGAACTCCATACCGTCCACCCGCCGGTGCCGCCACTCGAAGAAATGGCTGCCCTTTGACATCGCTTCCTCGATGACCTCCAGCGCCTTGTCCGGGGAGGCGCGCCCGTCCGGCTGGCATTCCGGTGAGCAATCCCACGGACCGAGGGTGGTGAAATGCGCCTCGTCCCGGGCGCCGAACATCGCCACGCAGGCCGGATTGCCCGAGGTGAACCGCCACGACGGCGGCTCCAAAGCCATGATCGCATCGCGCGAGCTGACGAAAAGAGCCCGGAACCGCTCCTCGGCAAGCAGTCTCGCCGCTTGTTCCCGCGCTTGCTCCACCGCCCAGCGCTCCCGCTGCTCGGCTTCCGCGTGACGCTTGCCGGCGCGCAGCAACAGCAACCAGAAACAGAACGGAACCAGCAGCACAACCAGAAGAGAGGCCGTGACCAACCCCATGCGCCACCGCAGCGCTTCCATGGCGGCAGCAGCATGCGCGTTCAGCGCCGTGGAGAGTCGCCGTACGCCCTCGGCATAGAGCTGTTTCTGCTGTCCGTATTCGGCGCTGATCAGGACCGCCGTGGCCGCACGCAGCTCCCCCTGCCGAACCAGCCCGAAGGCGGTATTCTCCATCTCGACCAACTTCCGGTTGGCAGTATCGGTCTCGGCAGTGAACTCGCGCAAGGCGCCCATACTGAGGCGCTGGCTCTCCTCAATGGCGGCATCCAATGACGGCACAACGCCGCGGTAGCGTTCTTCCCAGGCGGGATCGCCAGTGGCCGCGGCCATACGCGCGGACATGGTCAGGACTTCATCTAAACGCCCAATTTCACCGGCCAACACCAGTAAGCGGTTGTCGCAGGCCTGGGCGTGATTGAGGTATCCCCGCAGGACCTGAAATTGGAGCCCGATCCAGAAGGCTGCCCCCCCGGCAACCGCAAGGAAGGCGGCGAGATACCACGCCGGGCGCAGTCTTGCGCTGGCGTTCGGGGATGTGCCATCCATTATGGGGTCTCCGGCCGACGACCAACCGGCGTCGCGGCGGCTGCCTTAACTTGCGTTTCCTAACCGCCTACAGCCTAAACACCTAACCGCTTTGGCGTCCTGGGGGAAGCCTAGGCTCTGTAACTGCCTTTAGTAATATACCACACTTTGGTGGCGCCACGGTAATTCCGGGGGTTCGATCCCGGGCCGCCACTTCCATGGAAGCCCTGTCGTGGCCAGGGGCGCAGGTCAGTTCCGTAGGGGTTTCTGTTTCGATCGTCTCCGCGTCCGGCGGGCAGAACGGGTCACGTGAGTCTTGGGACAGACGTGTGGAAGGGCTTGTCGCGAATGCCAGACGCCGCGGAGCGCTGCCAGCCCAGGCGGGTCCGCCTTGGGCGGAAAAGCGCGGCCATTCCTCAG
>CAIZKT010000590.1:0-18120 GCA_903933565.1 uncultured Victivallales bacterium
GCCCCTACAGGGCTCAATCTTAGCTGTGGACGGGTACCCAGGGCGATTCCCTGGGCGCCCGAAACGCCCCCTTGGGGCTGAATACCACAGCCCATCCTTATTGCACAGGTCGACAAATGTGGTCATGGCCTCCTACCCCAACAGGGTTGCGTCTTGGCACCCTGACCCAACCCCGTTGGGGCAGGATACGCAGTTGCACCTGAGTAGTCACCCCGCGTCCTGGTAGGTCCGGTCGGCCGCGGCGTCTGGGGCAGGAGGTCGGTCGGGGTTCAGCCGCCGTAGCGCCCGACGCGCTTGGCCACCTCGGCGGCATGGCGGTAGGCCGCGAAACTGACCGTCGGCGGGACCGAGTGGTCGGAGTGGTAGATGTATCCGCCCCCGGGCATGGCGGCAGTCACCTTGCTGCTTACCTCGGCCTCGATCGCCTCGAGGTCCCCCGTCGCGAAGACATCCATATTCATATTGCCGAAGAAGCTGAGCCGGTCGCCGTAGAGCGGTTTGAGTTGACGCACGTCATTGCCAGCCCGTGCTTCGAGCGGCTGGATACAGTCGACCCCGGCCTCGATGAGCAGCGGGATGAACTCACCCACATAGCCATCGCAATGGATGATCAGCGACACGTCGTGGGCGTGGCAGAGATCGGCAATCCGCCGGTGCTGCGCCAACACCATCTCGCGGTACAAGGCTGGCGAGAAGAGCATGCCGTTGCGGTAGCAGAGGTCGGCAAAGAACCACACCGCGTCCGGCCGCTCGGCGCCCGCGAAAACCTGGCGGCAAAGCTCGTAGACCAAGTCCGCCTGGGCCGTCACCATCTCCCGGAACCACTCCGGATCCAGCGCCATCACCGGCAGCGCTTCCTCCATGCCCAGCGCCCGGAGCACCCACCAGACCGGTTCGGGCGGCGACAGGGTGACGAACTGTCCCCGTGCCTGGGCGGCGCCGATCGTCTCGGCCAGACCGGCCGGGATGCGGTCAGGGGTTGGCGCCAGACGGTGCCGATGCGCGGCCCAGTCGTCGCGGGTCTTGAGCAGGTGGTCAACGTCGGCCGGCGGCGCGTAGTTCGACTTCCAGGCCTGGCGCACGATCCCGTCCCGATCGCGGGCGAGGGTGTAGTCCGGGCCGTCCTCAAGCGTCTGCGGCGGCAACTGCAGCGAGCCGTCGAGGTAGGCCATGCAGAGACCATCAAAGCCGAAGAAGGCATTCGGGGTCTGGTCGGCGGGGAGGCCCTCCCGGCGCCAGCGCAGGAGCGTCTCCGGCCAGTGGCAAATCTCAAGCCTCGGGACGCGGTCGGGTTCCTGCCGTCGCAGGGTTTTGCGCAGGCGTTCGCGAGACGTCATGTCGGACATCATGGTGCCTCCCGCAGGCCAGCGTCGGCAGCACTCACTCGGCCCCGCCGCGCCGACTGCTGACGGCAATATACCCGCAATCCGGCCTCAACCTAGGCAACCCCCCGTCGTGGGTGCATGACCCATCGGCCGCCACCGCCCCACGGCGGTGGCTGAGACGGCAGCGGGCCGGGGCGCGGACCGGGTGGACGGACCCACGGCTCGAGCGAAATCCTGCCCGCCGGGCGGGGTCGCGCCGCCGTGGAAGGCCGCTATAGTGTAGGGATTCGTGCCTGAACCGCCGACGGGAGAAAGGATGACCATGGGTAGCGCATTGAAGGCTAAGGGATTTCTTCGGCGTCACGGGTTGAGCCCTGCGGCTCTCGACGTGGCCGCGGTGCAGGCCAGCTTCCTCAGCGAGATGGAGGCCGGCCTGGCGGGGCAGCCGAGTTCTCTGGCGATGATCCCGACCTATGTGACCATCGACAAGCCGGTTCCAGCCAACACGCCGGTGACCGTGATGGACGCGGGCGGGACGAATCTGCGGGTGGGTACGGTCCGCTTCTCGACCGCCGGGGTGCCCGAGATCACGGACTTCCGCAAGTTTCCGATGCCTGGGGTGGGGGCGTATGCTTCCAAGGACGACTTTTTCGCTTCCCTGGCTGAAGCGTTACGGCCCGTAGCGGGGGCCTCGTCCCGGATCGGGTTCTGCTTTTCCTATGCCACCCAGATCACCCCGGACTGCGATGGCAAACTCCTTTACTGGACCAAAGAGATCCAGGCTCCGGACGTGGTGGGGACCTTCGTCGGGGCGGAGTTGAACCGCAAGCTGGCGGCGGTGGGCTGCGGCGGCAAGCGCATCGTCATCCTCAATGACACCATTGCCACCCTGCTGGCGGGCAAGAGTTTCGGCGCGGCGCGACGCTACGAGAACTACACCGGCGTGATCGTCGGCACCGGCTCCAATACCGCCTACGTCGAGGACAACTCACGGATCACCAAGCTGCCCGGACTGCCGCCAGGCGCCATGGCCATCAACCTCGAGTCCGGCGGTTTCGGCAAGTGCCCGCGCAGCGACTTCGACACGATGTTGGACGCCACCCTGGCCAACCCGGGTCGGCAGAGTTTCGAGAAGATGATCTCCGGTGGCTACCTCGGCGGTGTGGCACTGCACGTGCTGCGCGCCGCCGCCTTCGAGGGCCTGCTCTCGCCGGCGGCCGGCGCCGTCATGGGCGCCTGGCAAGACTTACCCACCAAGGACTTGGATGGCCTCCTCGCGAACCCATTCCAGGCCGGGCCGTTTGCCCAGGCGGCCTTCACCTCAGCGGATCTTGAGATGATGATGCTGCTGTGTGCCGAGGTCGTGCGTCGGGCCGCGGTCCTGATCGCCATCAACATCAGCACTCCGGTGATCAAGACCGGTAGCGGCAAGAACCCCCTGCATCCGGTCGGCATCACGGTGGACGGTTCGACCTACTACAAGACAACGAACCTGAAGAGCCAGGTGGAAGAGAACCTGCGCCACATCCTGGGTCGGCGGGGCGTCCACTTCGAGATACTGAAGATCGACGAAGCGCCATTGATCGGCGCCGCGGTAGCCGGTCTGACCCTCTGACCGGCGTCAGGAGTGGATGGCGTTGCCGGCCTCTTCCAGGCGCCGCAGCTTGTAGATGAGAGCGCGGCGGCTGATGCCCAGGGCGTTGGCGGTTTCCGTGCGGTTGTAGCCGTGCTCGCGCAAGCTCTGCAGGATCAGCATGTCTTCCACCTCTTGCAGGCGTCCCGCGGGCGCTTCAGGCTCAGGCAACCCAGCGCCACTGGCTTCCAGGATGCGGCGCGGCAGATGCTCGGGCAGGATGATGCCGCCGCGGGCCATCAGGACGGCGCGCTCCATGGCGTTCTGCAATTCGCGGACGTTCCCCGGCCATTCGTAGAGCGCCAGGCGGGCCGAGACAGCCGGCGAGAAGCGTGGCCGCCCACCGCCATGGCGCTGGGCAAAGAGGTTGGCCAGGGGCAGAATGTCGGCCGCGCGTTGACGCAGGGGCGGCAGCCGAATCTCGATCACGTTGAGGCGGTAGTAAAGGTCTTCGCGAAAGCGCCCCTGGGCGACCTCGGCGTCGAGGTCGCGATTGCTGGCGGCGATGAGGCGGACATCGGTCTGAAAGACGCGGTTCGAACCCAGGCGCTGGAAGCTGCCGTCCTGGGTCACGCGCAGCAGTTTTGCCTGCAACGCGGGCGGCATCTCGCCGATCTCATCCAGGAAAAGGGTGCCACCGTGGGCCTCCTCGAAGCGCCCGACCCGTGCCTCCACGGCGCCGGTGAAGGCGCCTCGATCATGGCCGAACAGCTCACTCTCGAGGAGGTTCTCCGGGATGGCGGCGCAGTTGATGCAGAGCATGGAGTGGCCCTGCCGGGGACTCCAGGCATGAATCAGCTTGGCCACGACCTCCTTGCCGGTACCACTCTCGCCCGTGAGGAGTACCCGCGAATCGAAGGGCGCCACCAGGGCGGCATCGCGTAAGGCATCGCGCATGGCGGGGCTCTCGGCCACCAGGCCAGGAGGCACCTGCAAGCCGGGAACGGCGGGCTGCAGCGCCGAGTCCCGCGCGCCGATCGCCTCACCGACCATGCTGCGCAGTTCATCCAGGTCGACCGGTTTCTCCAGATAGTTCAGCGCGCCGTCGCGCATGACGCCCACCGCATCGCGAATGTCGGCAAAGGCGGTGACCATGAGGACCGGCAATGTCGGCAAGCGCTCACGGGCGTGGCGCATGAGTTCCAGTCCCGACATACCGGGCATGCGGACGTCCGAGATCATCAGGGCCACGGGCCGCCCCCCCAGGATGGCCAGGGCCTCGCTGCCCGAAGGCGCTTCCGCGACGGCAAAGCCTTGTTGGCGCAGGAAGCCGGCAAGTAACTGCCGCTGACTGGGATCGTCATCGACGACCAGGATGAGCGGGGGAGTGGTCGGAACGGAATTCATGCCGGATGGGCTCCGCTGGGCAGCAGGCGGCTGAGGCGGAAAATGCAGCCACCGGTGGGGTTCGGGATGTGAGACACCTCCCAGCCATGCGCCAGGGCAATCTGCCGGACGACCGCCAGGCCGAGGCCAGTGCCGTGGTCGCTCAGGGTGAAGTAGGGCCGGAAGATCTCCGACTGCGCTTCGGGCGGAATACCGGGGCCATCATCGACCACTTCCAGATCCACCCAGCCAGCGCGGGGCAGCAAACGCACGGCGATATGCCCAGAGCGGGGAACGGCCTGAACCGCATTGAGCAGCAGATTGAAGAGCACCTGCCGCAGCATGGTCGGGTCGGCCATGATCTCCAGGGGGTGGTCCGGGCACTCGAAGTGGATAGCCTTGTCATCGAGGTCCGTTTCGAGGGTGCGGGCGACATCGCGGGCCACCGCCACGGGCGATACCGGGACCGGCCTGGGTTCGCGCGGCTTGGCGTAGTCGATGAACTCATTGAGTCGGGCGGTGATGCGATCGACCTCTTCCATGGCCCGGCCGAGCTGGTCGCGCGCCGCCTTGGGCGTATCCACGTCGCTGGAGACCATCTGAGCGATACCGCGCACAAGGTTGAGGGGATTGCGGGTTTCATGGGCCAACCCAGCGGCGGCCAGGTTGAGTTCGCGCAGGTAGCTATTCAGGGCACGGGCGCGGGTCAGGCGCAGCTCCAGTTCGGTGGAGCGCGTCAGGGAACGCCAGGCCAAGGCGGCGCCGACCGCCGCCGCCAGCGCCACCGTCGCCATGGCCAGACGGAGAAGCCAGTCGTGGTTGATCACTCCTTGGGCGGGCTGGTCGTTGAGCATCAGCACCATCATGTGCAGGCCCTGCTTCTCGTAGAGTTCGCGGTACTTCTCGGGGCTCTGCATGAAGGGATGCGATTGGTGCCAGCGCTCCCAGCGACTGCGGCGGCGGGCGCGCTCATCGCCTGGGGGCGGCGCCTGGCCGTCTTCCGCCTGCGGCTCGCGTTCGCCCTGTTCCTCCGGGTCCCAGAGCACGGCGGCGGCGGCCTTTTCGGCAGCGGCCTCGGTCCAGACCGCGGACGGGGGCGGGCCGGGAGGCGGCGCCCCCGGCGGCGGCAGCTCGGGTCCCAGTTCGACCAGAGCCGCCACCAGCAAGCGGTCTGCCGCCCGCCGGAACGTGCCCGGCGCCAGGTCGGCCAGGTCGCCCTGAATGGCCTGGCCGCCAGCGGCCACCACCTCTCCGGCCGGACTGAGCAGGGCGATGCCCAGCAGTTCCCGCGACTGTGCCAAGGCCTCCAGCGCCCCGACGAGACGCTGCCGCGAGACCACGCCCAGCCGCCGCTGCGAACGGATCACCACGGCCAGCGAGTTGGCGATATCGTGGGCCCGGTTCAATTGACTTTCTTCGACCGCCTGGCGCAGACGCCGATGCTCGACTACCTGCCAGAACAGGATGGCCGCCAGCAGCAACGCCAACAAGGCATAGACGATGGATGAACTCTTACGCATCCTGCGCGCCTCGCTTCAGGGAGCCGCCACCGGCCCCGGCTGGCTGCCCGGCTCCAGGTAACGCCGCAGCGTCTCGGGGCTGGTCTGCTCGCGGATCATCTCGTGGCGTCCCTGCTCCGCCTCAGTCACGGCTGCCAGGGTGGCGCTGCTGTCGACCAGGGTCGGCGTGAGAAAGATCAGCAACTCGGTCTTGCTCGTGCTGGTAACTGTACGCCGGAACAAGGCTCCGAGCCAGGGGATGCTTCCCAGGATTGGCGTCTTGTGTACGGTCGAGGTCGCCTGATCCTCCATCAGGCCGCCAATCACCACGGTGCGACCGCTGGGCACGACCACATGCGTCTCGGCCGAGCGTTTGGCGAACACCGGCGCGTTGACGGTCTCGGAGATGGCGACGGTGTCACCGGTAATCGTCGAGATTTCCGGGGCTACGTCCAGCTCGATCAGCCCGGCGCTGCCGATATGCGGCGTGACGGTCAGGATGATCCCGATGTCCTCATACTCGACCGTATTGATGGTCTGCCCGGTCTCCGTGGTGCGGCTGTTACGGATAAAGGGCACTTCCTGGCCGATGGTGATCTTCGCCTCCTCGTTGTTGCGGGCCAGGATCGAGGGCCGCGACAGCACGTTCAACTTGCTCACTTCGGCGATGGCACGCAGGGTGACCTGCAGATCATCCTGCAAGACGCTGACGATGCCGCCCTGAGTCTCCGACGCCACCCCGAACAGCGAGGAGAGGACGGACTTGTCGCCATCCGCTGCGGTGTGGGCGTACTTGAACTCCAGGCCGAGGTCAAGATCATCTTTGTGAGTGACTTCGAGGAAGAGGACCTTGATGAGGGCCTGGGCCACGGGCTTGTCCAGCGCGGTGAGTACCTGCATGACCTGCTCATTGGTGGCTGCGTCGGTGGTCACAAACAGCGTCCGCGTCGCTTCGTCAATCTCGATGTGAGCCTGGCGTTGACTGCGTGACGTGGGCGTGGCCGCTTCGGCACGCCCCCGCACAAAGCGCCCACCGGACGCCGGCAGCGCCGCCGGCGCGGCGGGCGCGGCGGGCGTGGCGGGCGCGTCCTGCGCCGCGAGCGGGATGCTCCCGGGCAGGCTCAGCAGGCCGACGGCTATGCCGAAGCCCAGGCGCCACACGGCCTGCCTGAGGCTACGGCGACTGGAGAGAGGCCGGCAAAACCGGCACCGCGTCAAGGTCTTCATGGCTAATCTCCTGGCTCAGCGCGGGCTGGATCCCATGGTGCTGGTGCTGCCGCTAGTGCCGGTGTTGCGCGAGGTGGAAGCGCCGGTTGTCGTGCGTGTTGTGGTGCTGCTACTGGCCCGGCGAGAGCTGCTGGCGGCGCCCGTGGTGCTGCTGCTATCGAGGTCTTCGAACATGCTGTCGAGGATTTCTTTGGCACGGGTGACGTCGGCGTTCTCCATCTGGTAGACATGCACGATGGGGACGTTCGCCGGGGTGGCATCCAGCTCCTTGACGACCCTCTCGATATCTTCCACGGTGGCACTCGAGGCGCTGACGATGACCGAGTTGGTGCGGGTATCCGCCACCGCCAGCACCTTGGCTTCGCTGAGCTTGCGCTGACTCTGGCTCGAGCCCTGCTGCGTCTGGGCCTGCGGACCGAAGGGCATGCCGCCAAATCCAGGCATACCGCCGCCACGGCTGCGAGTGCCGCCGCCGCTGCTACTGGTCGTCGTGTCCGGGTACAGGCCGGTGAGGACATTGGCGATCTGCGTCGCATCGGCGTAGCGCAGGGGAAAGACGCGGAGGGTGGTGACCGCTTCGCTCGGCAGGTCCAGTTCGGCGACCAGTTCGGCAATCTGGAGCAGGACTTCCGCTGGAGCGGTGACGACCACGGCATTGCCGCGCTGGTCGGCTACGGCTTTGACATAGGAGGCGGTTTGCCGGGCTTCGGCGGAGGTGTCCGAGGCTGCCGCGCTGTCGCCGCCCTCGCCACCGAACCCGCGCATCCTGGCAAAGAACTCGCCCGCCCCCCGTCCAGAGCCGCGCGACGACTGAGTCCCGGCCTTGGCTGAGGGCGTCTCGTACACCTTGTTGATCACGTCCGCGGTCTCCGTGGCATCCGCATAGCGCAGGGACATGACCTGGATGTCCAGGATGCTGGAGACGGTCGTGTCGATGGCCTGAACGACCTCCAGCAGGCGACGAATGTTGGCGCGTGTGTCGGTGATGACCAGCGCATTGCCGTCTTCGTTGGCGGTCATGGTCGCCCCTGCCGGAACCAGCGGTTTGAGCGTTTCCATGAGCTTGGTGGCGGTGGTGTGGCGCAGAGGGACGATCTGGGTGACGATCTCACTGGTGCGAGGGACCGTGGCCGGGTCGCTGCCGGAACACACGGGGATGTCGCGCGCCCGAGCGTCGTCGCGCCGCACGATGCGCAGCGTGCGCTCGGTACGAATCACCGCCAGGCCGCGGTCATTGAGGACGGTATGCAACAGGGCCACCGCCTCGTCGGCCGTCAGCGGATTGTGACTGACGATGTCCACCGTGCCGCTGACCGGCGCCTCACGCACGATGACGAAACCGCCCGCCTGACTGAGGTAGTCCAGCACGGTGTCCAGAGCGGCGCCCTTGAAATTCAGCCGCAGCTCCGGGTTGTCCGTGGGGCGCACCGCCGACGCCTCCGGGGCCAGCGCCGACGGCACGGGCGGAGCCGGAACGGCCGCAGCGTCAGGCGCCGCGGCCGACGGCGGCGCGACAGGGTTCTCGGCCACAGCTGGCGGCGCGGCCGGCACAGCTTCTACCCCGAATAGCCGACTCAGCACCAGCAGCCCAGCGGCCAGATAGAGGCGTGCTTTCATGGCTTCATCTCCTTTTGGCGACGTTCGAGCAAGCGCTTGAGGATATCCCCGGCATCGCCCGACGGGGTGGGGCTCTGGAGCGCGGCCGGGGCAGCCGCCGGCGAGGCGGCGGCCGATACCGCCTCCGCGGACCGCTGCCAGGGCTGGCCCTGGAAGCGTTGCAGGGACTGGCCCACGGCGAGGCGCAGAGGGCCCTCCGGGCTGCCGGTGTCAACGCTGACGCCTACGGTGCTGACGGCACTGATCCGCGCCTGGTCCAGCCTGTCGCCCGGATGGCGCGCGCCGCTCAGGCTGGGCGTCGACCCCGCAAACAGGGCCGTCGCCTCACCCTCCAAAACCGCCACCCCGATGAGGGTCACCGTCTCCGTGGGCGCTGGCGGCGCTGCCGCGACCGTCGGCGCTGGCGGCGGCGTGCCTACCCGCGAGGGGCTGAACAGGTTGCGTTGGGCAATGACCTGGTAAGTCTCCGGGAGGTCGGCGCTGGCGGCGTCCAGGGCCAGGGCGAGAACAAGGGCGAGGAGGACCGAGAGCAGCGGTCTCATGGGGCTGTCCTCCCCTTGCCTGTCGTGCCTTGACAGAGGCCGCTGACGCGCAGCTCGAGAGCGAGTTCATTGCCGTCGGGGTTCCGGGGTACGAGTTGCAGCTGTTCGACCGCGAGCGCGACGGGGCTGGTCTCGAGCTGATACAGAAAGCCGCTGACCGCCCCCGGCGAGCCGGTTCCGGCCACTTGCAGTTCGAGGAGGCGGGCGCGGCGAGCGCCCACTTTCCAGCGGGGCCTGAGCGAGTTGACGGTGAGCCCAGAGCCACGCGCCCAGGCGTCAACCTGACTGAGCAGGGCGCTTTCGGCGGCGCCAGGCGAGGCGGGCAGCAGTCTGCGGTTGGTCTCGTCACGCCAGCGTAGCCAGCGGCTCTCCTGGGCGATAATGGCGGCACCCTGAACGACCGCCAGGCGCAGACGCTGAATCTCGTCGGCCCGCCCGCGCCAGGCCACCAGGAAAGGCGTTAGCGCCAGGCGATCGAAGCCGAACAGGACAAGGCAGGCCATCGCCCCGCCAAGCAAGAGCCGTTCGCGACCGTAGCGCATGGGGTTCATAGAGTATCCTCGGCGGCACGCTGGTCGGCCACCGGCGGTTGCCAGGTAAAACTGAGCGCAAAGGTCATGGGCGACTTGCCATCACTGGCGGCGCGGGCCTGCGCCACCCGCAGTTCGCGGACGCCGGGGGTCTGCCGCAGCGCCTCGAGAGTCAGCAGCCAGACCTCTCGGCTGGCGGCCTTGCCGGCGAGGCTGACCTCGCGTCCGTCCTTGACCTCGAGACGGGAGGCCCAGACGGTGCCACGCTCGGGGAAGGCCAGGGTGACGGCGCGCCAGATATCGAGGCTCACAGGCTGGTCGCTGAGCCAGGCGGCCTGGGTCTTCGCCTCAAGCATCAGCGCCTGGATGGCCTCTACCCGCGTCCCTATCGTCGACCATTCCCGCTGCACTGCCGACCATTGCCCATGCTGACGCCACACCAGCCCGAGCAGCGCCAGCAGCAGCACCGCCAGCACCCCGGCCGCCGCCGCGAGCTGGCGCGGGCGCCAACCCCGGAGCCAGGAATGAGCCTGCGGCAGGGGATTGGGGTACAGCGCCAGCGGCAGACTCTGGTGACTGACGGCCGCGGTGACCAGGCGTTCGCAACAGCGCTGAGCGGGGCTGCTCCCTACGGCTTCCGCCTGCGGTCGCCAGGGATCCGCGGCGGCCTCTTCCTGTAACGCCAGCACCGCGGCGCTCGCCGCCGCGGCCGGGCCGGTGACCGCCAGGACCTTCAACTCGGCCCGGACGGCGGCCGGCAACTGCCGCAAGCTGATGCGCACCTCGCCGGGCAGCACCTCGAGATCCGCGCCCTGCGGCAGGGCCTCGGACTCCGCCCCGGCGATGCGCCGCAGCAGGACCAGTCCACCCCCCGCCGTGACCATCAGGTCGCAGGACCGGGCGCCCAGGACCAGGCGAGCTTCCGTGAGTTGCCCATCGGCGAGAGCCGTCGTGGTGGCGACCACGGCCTGGGTGTGCAGCCCGGCCAGACGCAGGGCGCGCCGCAGATTGGCGTACTGCCGGACCGGCAGCGCCACAAGCAAAGCGGTGCGACCGCCAGCGCTGGCGGTCGACAGCGAGACCCCCATGGCCAGGTCCTCGGGCAGAAGCAGAAACTCGCGCTCGGCCTGAATCCGCAGGAAGCCCGCCACCGCCTCGTCCGGCATCTCCGGCAGCGCCACGCTGGTGACCATGAGACGGTTCAGCGGTAAACCGACCACGGCCCGCCGCGGCAAGCGCCCCAGCGGCCGCAGGCAGTCGCGCAATTCCTGCCCGACCAGTTGCGGATCGTCCTGAAGCACGTCCACCGCCAAGGGCGTTACCACCGGCGTACAGGTGCCGTTGGCAAGGAGCGCCGTCAGCTGGCCGTCCTCGAAAGCCAGAGCCAACACCGCGCCGCGACGTGCGAACCTCATAGGGTGTTCCCTCCGGGCGCGCCGACGAGTTCCCGCTGCAGCGCCTCGCCCAACGGCCAGCCAAGCTGAGTCAGGTCACGACGGGACACCACCACCGGGATGCCGGTGGTCAGGTCAAAGATGAAGCGGGTGCGGCGGAAGGCGCGGCCAGCGGGACCGACCGCCACGAGGTCAGCCGTCACCTGGTAGCTCTTCGTCGTGACCAGGTCACCGGCCGCCGCGACCGTCTTCGCGACCTCGTCTCCGAGTGCCTCGCGCAACCAGAGCGGGGTTTGCAGGCCGGTGGGGTTCTGCTCGCGGTAGGCGACCAGCCGCGCCGCATAGTCTGTGCCGGCAAAGCCCGGCAGAGTGCCGAGGACCGCGGCCGAGGCCGTATTGAGGTTTACCCGGCCAGGAATGAGGCGCTGGGCGCTTACGGAAAAGCGTTCAAACGCCTGCACCGCTGCCTCGCCGGAGAGCTTCGCCTTGAGGCACAAGTCCAGCACACTGTTCAGACTTCTGGGGTCCAGGCCTGCCGCGCCAGGACCGACAGCCTGGATGAGTTCGGGCTGGGTCATGGTGCGGAGATTCGGGCGCCGCGCGCCGGCCGCGGTGAGGTTCGGTTCTCGACTGTAGACCGTAAGCAGATCGAGCAGCCCGTAGTCCGGGAGGTCGCGAAACCGCTCCTGGCGCTGCTCGGCGAGCCGCTTTTCCCAGGGCTCAATCAGGGTGTTGCGGTTACGATCGATGCCGTCCAGCAGGGCGGCCTCGGCGCCATTGAGAAGACGCAGCTCATCGACGGTCTCGAAGGGCACGTTCTTGGCGGTGCTGGGGGGGGTGCGGGCGAGGTAGGTCTCTGCTTCGGCGCCGTCAGGGCTGAGGATATCATCCGCGTCCCGCCAGTCCATGATGGCGCCGGCCAGCTCCGGGGTCATGCCGGGCAACGCTTCCAGCCTGGTTTGGCTGGTGGGCTCGTTCAGGCTCAGCCGACCGCCCTCGTCCTGCAGCCCGAAGACGGGTTCCTCGGCATTCACGTCGGCGGACCGTCCCAGCAGCCACAAGCGACACTCGCCGACGGGGATGTCGGCCGCCGTATAGGCCGTCAGGTCCGGCAGCGCGCCCGGGCTTGCCAGCGTGGTCAGGACCTGCGCCACATAGCAACGCCCGGCATCGATGGCATGCTCGGCGCACAGGGCAGCATGCCGATTGGCTTCGCGCCGATAGCGCAGCACCACCACATGGCCCGCCAGCAACGCCCCCGCCGCCAGCCCGGCAGCCAGCCAGAGCGTCAACACCAGGACGCTGCCGCGTTGGAGATGGCGGGCGCTCATGGGGTGCCCCCCGCAGCGCTGAGCGTACGCATGTCCAGGGCAACGATCAGGTCCAAGGGCGCGGTGACGGAGCGCTCGCTCGCGGCGAACAGGATGCGCACCCGCACCGCCTCGGGAAGCTGGTTCTCCTGGGCGCTCGAGTCCCAGCTCTCCTGCCAGGCCTCGCCGTCGTAGCTGTCGAGCGCAAACGAGACGATGCGGTCCAGGATGATGACCTCGGCGGGCTCGGTCGTTTCGACCGCCAGCAGGTGGCGATTCTCGGTGCGCAGCAACTGCCAAACCCCAGTCTCGGCCGTTTCCTTCAGGTAGTAATGCACGGCCACCAGATCGCCACCCGTATCATCGGGGTTACTGGCGCCGATGGCCGTCACCCACTGCACCTCATCGTGGCGGCAATCGCCGGCCTTCTCGGTCACCGCGGTGAAGGCTCCCGCCAGCAGCCCTGCGGGCGGGACGGCAGAGCGCAGGTCGCGGATCAGGCGCTGCCGGGCGGCAGCCAGCGGCGCTTCCAGCTTCTCCCGCGCCTCGCCCTGCGCTTGCAGTCTCCAGGCGCCGGACAGGGCGGCCAACAAGGCAGCCAGCAGGACCGCGGCGGCCAGGGCAGCCACCAGCAGTTCGATCAGGGTGAAGGGCCGGAACTGGGACGCGCGACAGGGCATGGTCACTGCTCCGGCTCCGGCGCCAGGGTGGTCAGGGTGACCGCGGTCCGGCCCACGCGGGCCGGGCCGTAGACGGTCACATCAAGCCGTCGCAGAGCGATTTCCCCCTCGGTCCACGAGTCGGTGACCAGCGCCCAGGTGTAGCCGGGGTAGTCCGCCCCGAAATCGCCCGCGTCATCGGCCTCGGTCCAGGCGGAGGTAACGACCAGTTCGCGCAGCTTGAGGTCGGCCAGATCCGCGGCCTGGCGCCGGTACGAGGCCGACTCCCCCAGCGCGCCAACCAGCAGCAGCGCCCGCAACGCCACCGGAATGACCACGGCCGTCACCAGCAGCGCCACCAGCACCTCGACCAGCGTGAACCGACAACCGTTCATCCGTTGCCCTCCCGAACCAGCGTGAAGGTGGACAACGGCAGATCGCGGTTCAGGGTCCAGTCAGCGCCCGGCAGCCGCCGGTGACGCAAGCACCAGGCCGCGGCGCTGCCCTCGGCCAGCGTGCCGTCCGGCCACCAGACCAGTCGCAACCGCCCCACCAGCGGCGGCGCCCCCACCGCGACCGTGGCGGTCACCTCAACCTCGGGGATCAGCCCGTAGCTCAGCGGCGCCACCGTGTACCCATACCCCGGCTCGGCCTCGAGGCCATACCGACCGCTGGCCCCATCAACCCAAACGGCAACGGGAACCGCGCTGCTGATCGCCAGTTCCTGCGCATAGCGGGTCAACGCCCACAAGCGCCGCGCCTCGTCGTCGAGACGGCGACCGCGGAAGAAACCGCCAAGGCTGGGCGCCAGCATGGCCATGGCGCTGGTGAGAAGCACCATCACCACGATCAGCTCAAGCAGCGAAAAGGGCCTGCAGCGCAGCGCTTTCACTTGGTCTCCTTCCAGTTGCTGATATCGTCGCCGCCATCCTTGCCGTCGGGTCCCAGCGAACTGAGGTCATAGCCGTCCGCGTTATGCTTCCCGGGGAACTCATAAACGTAGGGATTGCCCCAGGGATCTTGGGTCACCGCCTTCTTCAGATAGGGCCCGCGCCAGTTGGCCGCATCGTTCGGGCGTTCCACCAGTTGCCGCAGGGCATCGGCGCCCTCGGGGTAGAAGGCGTTGTCCACTTCGAAGGCGTCCAAGGCCACCTCGATGGAAGCAATCTCCGTGGCCGCGGCCGTGATCTTGGCCTGTTTGGAGCGCCCGGCGAACTTGGGCACGACGATGGCCGCCAGCGTGGCCAGGATGACCAGCACCAGCAACAATTCAACCATGGTGAAACCGTGACGAGCGCCGCGAGAGAGGGTTGGGTGATGCACTGCATTGCCTCCGTCACTTGATGTAGTCCTGAATCGCGAAGATGGGTAACACCATGCCGACCACGATGGTGCCCACAAAGGCGGCCATCACCAGCAGCAGGGCCGGTTCGGCCAGCGCCACCGCGGCGCGCAGATGCCGGTCGAGGTCCTTCTCGGTATCGTTGGCCAGACGGATCAGCTCCTCATCCAGGCGCCCGGTCTGTTCCGCCACCGTGATCATGGCCACCACCGAGGCGGGAAATAGCCGCGGACAGGCGGCCAGGCTGGCCCCAAGCCGATCGCCGTGCTGCACCCTCTCGATGGCCGTGGTGACGGCGTCGGCCAGGATCTCATTGCCCAGAGATTCGCGAGCTACCCGCAAGGCGTTGAGTAAAGGCACTCCGGCATGAACAAGGGTGCCCAGCATGCGGCAGAAGCGGGTCATCGCAAAACGCGCCGCGACCTTGCCCAGCAGGGGCAGACGCAGGGTGACGCCCTCGCGCCACCGCCGCCCGCCAACCGTGGCCAGATACCGCCGCAGAAAGAGAACCCCAACGCCGATCCCAAGCAGCAGCACGGGACCGTGGCGCCGCAGCAGTTCACTGGCGCTCACGATGCCGCGGGTCAGGGGCGGCAACGCCCCGCCAAAGTCGCTGAAGATTCCCTCAAAACGCGGGATGAAGAAGACCAGCAGAAAAACCAACACGCTCACCGACAGCCCGGCCAGCACCGCCGGATAGATCAAGGCGCCCAGCACTTTCGAGCGTAACTCTCGCTCCAGACTCTGGAACTCGGCAATCTGCCGCAGCACCAGGTCGAGAAAGCCGCCGGTCTCGCCCGCCTTCACCATGGCGCAATAGACGTTCGGAAAAACCTGCGGATGGCGGCCCATGGCCTGCGCCAGGGGGGTGCCGTCAATAACCTCGTCATGGATGGCCCGCCACTGCGCCCGGCCAGCCTTGTCAGCAGACTCGCGACTGAGCAGGCTGAGCGCCTGGGACAAGGGCACACTCGCCGCCAGCAGACTGGCAAGCTGCCGGGTGAAGCCCTCCAGCGCCCTGGCCGAGACCCGCGCCGGGCGGCCATTCGGGCGGTTGACGGCGCCCACCGTGGCCCCCTCGAGAAGATCGAAGGGCCGGAGGCCCTGGCGGTCCAGTGCCGCGAGGGCTTCCTGTCTCCCGCCCGCCTCGAGTTGCCCGGCCATGACCGAGCCGTCGGCGCGCAAGGCTTTGTAGCTGAACAACGCCATGGTCAGGTGGATCCCTGGGGAGCCTCGTCCTCAATGGTGACACGAAGCACTTCGTCCAGGCTGGTCAGGCCTTGCCGGGCTAAGCGGAGGCCGTCCTCGCGCAGGGAGCGCATGCCATGTCGGCAGGCGGCCGTGCGCAGTTCGCCGGTAGAGCGGTGGGCCAGGAGGAGTTGGCGCACATCGTCGGTCAGCACCATCATCTCAAACACGGCCCGGCGCCCCTGGTAGCCCGTCTGCCGACACTGCTCGCAGCCCACCGAACGGAAAAACGAGACGCTGCCATTCAGGCCCCATTCCTGCCCCAGACGCGCCGCCTCCGGCGAGGTATCGGGGGCCTTGCAGGCCGGGCAGAGCAGACGCACCAGGCGCTGGGCGATGACCGTGTCCACCGAGGAGGCAATCAGGTAGGGCTCAACCCCCATATCCACCAGCCGGGTCAGCGCCCCGGGCGCATCGTTGGTGTGCAGCGTCGAAAACACCAGGTGGCCGGTCAGCGCCGCCTGCACCGCAATCTTGGCGGTCTCCGGATCGCGAATCTCCCCCACCAGCACCACATCCGGGTCGTGCCGCAGGATCGAGCGCAGGCCGCGCGAGAAGGTCAGACCAGCCTTCTCGTTGATCTGAATCTGGTTGATGCCCTTGAGGCGATACTCCACCGGATCCTCGATGGTGATGATCTTGCACTCGACGCTATTGATGTCCTGCAGCGCCGCGTACAGGGTCGTGGTCTTGCCGCTGCCGGTGGGACCGGTGACCAGGACAATGCCGTGCGGCAGCCCCAGAACGCGCCGCAGCAGACCGCCCTCCCGGATATCCATGCCGAGGGCGTCGAGCCCGCGCAAGGCGGCGGCCTGGTGCAGCAAACGCAGCACCACCGCCTCGCCATGCACCATGGGTATGACCGAGACGCGCACGTCCACCTCATCCCGTTGCAGCCGCAGCCGGATGCGGCCGTCCTGCGGCAAGCGCTTCTCGGCGATGTCCAGATTGCTGAGAATCTTCACCCGCGAGACGATAGCGGGCTGGTAGCGCTTGAGTTGGGCGGGCACGGGCACCTCCTGCAGCACCCCGTCCACCCGGTAGCGGATTTGCAGTTCGTCCTCGAAGGGTTCGAGATGGATATCGGTGGCACGCTGGCCGATCGCATCGGTCAGGACCTGGTTGACGAAGCGCACGATGGAGGCGTCCTGGGCGATGTCATCCAGGTTGACATCCTGCTGGCTGTCGTCGTCAATCACCCGCAGGCCCGACTCGCGCTCGATGGAGTCCAGGGTGTCGGCGCCCACCCCGAGGTGTTCCTTGATCGCCTTGCCCAAGGCTTCCCGCGGAGTCAGCACCGGCACCAGCCGCAGGCCCGTCTGGGCCCGCAGCAGATCGAGACCGCGAGTGTCGAACAGCCGCGCCGTCGCCATCTCGACGGCATCCGCCGTACGCCGCAGTGGCAGCAACTCGTGGGCCAGAAGCAGACGCACCGGAAACAGCGACAACAACTGCGGATCGATGGCAAGCTGATCGAGATTGCTGAAGGCCAGATCGTACTGCCGCGCCAACCAGCGTAACACCTCGGCCTCGGTCGGCGCCGCCGACGCCTCGCCCACCGACAGACTCGCTAACAGACGCAGCGCATCCGGCTCGGAAAGCTGACGGGCTTCGATGTAGCTTGTCAGAACGGGATCCATGGCAACCGCAGGCCCTCTTCAACAGGTTCGCGGTATCCCCGCATACGGCGGTCGGTCCTGCCGTTCGGCAAGACCGACCGCCGATGCTCCAGGCACTGCCGGGGGGGGGAACCTCAATCCAGAATGCCCAGCACCACCAGCTTGGCTTCCTGGGCCGGGGTTAGCACTTCGCGCAGAGCGGTCCGGGCTTTGGTGACCTCGACGTCGCGGTCCGTGCGGGCCTTGCGCAAGCTTTCGAGCGCGGTCTTGATCCCCGCCGCGTCGCCGGCTTCAGCCGCCTTTTCCACCGCCGTTAGTTCCGCCGGCTGCTCGGGCTGCGCCCCGCCTGGGCCGCCCGGACGACGGCCGAACATGCTGCGCCCACCCTGCAACTCGCGTGACGCGCGCTGCTTCTCCATGACCGCCGTCAGACGGGGTTCAATCACCTTCCACTCATCCGCCGTGGCCGCCAGCGTTTCCTGAATGCGGGCCACCATGCGCTGCTGGAACTGGGCCGGATCGAAGTTGCCACGACCGCCGCCGGGACGACCACCACCGGGACCGCCGCCAGCACCACCGCCAGCGGGAGCACCATCGGGCGCGGGTGGAGGAGGCGCGTCCTGGGCGAAGACGCCGACGACGGCCAGACAGCCGAGGCACAGCAGACGGGAGAGAGACTTGAGTTTCATGGCGCGGCACTCCTTGGCTTGGGGACACTGGACCTGGCAACCGGACCCCCCGGTTACCAACTGCCAGCCCTCTTAGCATTCCCCTTGCCAAGTTGCCAAGGACGCAGGTCAGTTCGGTAGGAGTTTCTGTTTCGATCGTCTCCGCGTCCGGCGAGCAGAA
>CAIZKT010000591.1:0-11197 GCA_903933565.1 uncultured Victivallales bacterium
AGGAGATACCGCGAACCCGCCCGGAACGGGCTGGGCATCGCGGGCTCCAGGGCGGCAAGGGGATACCGCGAACCTGCCCGGAACGGGCTGGGCATCGCGGGCTCCAGGGCGCCGCGGATGATGGCTAGACCGAGCGGAGTTTCAACTAACGGCGACAGCGGACGGGGCACCGCGCTGAGCCGGGTGTAGTGCGAAGGAGTGGCTATGCGACAGGTTTTGGCGGCAGTGCTGGTGGGGCTGACGACAGGCGGCCTCATGGCCCAGTCCGGGATTCTGGTCAAGCAGCGTCTCGCGGACGAGACGACGGGAACCAACCTGCTCCAGGCCGAGGCCTGGAAGGCGTGGGAGCAGGGCTTCGAGACCGCCAACGGCCTCATCGTCTGCGACAATGGGGCCGATGCCGTGGTGCAGCGCGGCGCCGGACAGACCATCATGCTCAACCAGACCCAGCCGACGCCCATCCTGGCGGTCGCCTGGAGCCGGGCCGAGGGCGTCACCGGCGAGCGCGATAGAGACTACTCGCTGTACCTCGACATGGTCTGCAGCGACGGCGAACCCCGGTGGGGCGAGGTTTCGTCGTTCACCACGGGAACGCACGACTGGGAGAAGCGCCAGGTTCTGTACGTGCCTGAGAAGCCGCTGCGCTCGGTGAGCGTCTACGTGCTGTTGCGTCGCCACGGGGGCAAGGCGTGGTTCAAGGAGGTCACGCTGCGGCAGCTCGAGGCTCCCGCGGGGGCGTTGACCTTCGACGGTGTCCCGGTGCGCCTGGTCCAGCCTCCAGCCGAGAGTGGCTTCCAGGTCCGGGACGTGGCTGCGGACGGCGACTTTCTGGCGTTCGACCGGGGGCAGGCCGCCGGACTGCAACTCAGCCGCCAGGACTCCAGCGCGAACGGGGCCGCGTTTGTGCAGGCGGAGGTGCGCGACCTGAGTGGCCGCGATCGCGCCATCACGTTGTACTACGCTGTGCGGCTGCCGCCGGGGGCATGGAGTTGGCTGGCCGACCCCCGCGGCGCCGAGCTCGTCCAAGGCCTGCGGGAATATGCCGCCACCACCCGTTTCGAGGCCGGCGCCAATGGTCGCCTGAGTCCGTATCCTTTGGGCGCCGTGGCGGCTGGCAAGCGCGGTGTGGCTCTGGCGGTGGACCTGTTCACGCCGGTGTTCGCGCGCCTCTGCTACAACGCCGGGACGCAGGAGCTGTTCCTGGCCTGCGATGTGGCGCTGACGCCGGAACGGCCCGCGGTGACCCTCCGGTTCTGCTCCTATGAGTTCGACGGCGAATGGGGCTTCCGAGGCGCTCTGGCGGCCCTCTACCGCATCTTTCCGGAGGCCTTTCGCAGCCGTACTCCGGAACAGGGGCAGTGGATGCCGTTCGCCAAGATCAGCACAGTTCAGGGCTGGGAGGACTTCGGTTTCGCGTTCAAGGAGGGCAATGACGAGACCGCCTGGGACGATGCGCACGGGATCCTCACCTTCCGTTACACCGAGCCGCTGACCTGGTGGATGAAGATGCCGACAGAGGTGCCGTGGACGCTGGACGGCGCCATGGGCATGGTGCGGCGGTATGCGGCGGAGGAGCCCACCTCGGCCAACGGGCGGCACGCTCGGGCTCTGCTCAGCAGTGGCTATCACGACGAAAAGGGGCAGTTTGTGGCGCAATTTCAGCGGACACCCTGGTGCAACGGCGCCGTCTGGAGCATGAACTCAATGCCGGGGATTGCGGCGGAGGTTACCGACTTCACGCTGAAGTGGAACGACGGTCTTAAGCAGAGCCTCTACGGGCCGGAGCGCCGGGGCGATCTCGACGGCGAGTACGTCGACTCCAGCGAGGGCTACGTCACCGCCGAACTGAACTACCGCCGGGACCACTTTGCCGCGGCCCGTACCCCGCCGACCTTCGGCCTCGAGTCGCGCCAACCAGCGCTGTTTCGCGGGCTGATTGCCGCCGACTACGTCCGCGCCCTGGCCGAGGAGATGCACGGCATGGGTAAGCTGATGATGGCCAACTCCACCCCCAGCCGCATCTGGTTCCTGGCCCCCTATCTCGATGTCATGGGCACCGAGACCGACTGGAACCACGGCGGCGAGTGGAGCCCCATGGCGCACCGCGACCTGCTCTATCGGCGCGCCCTGTGCGGGCCGAAGCCCTTCTGTTTCCTGCAAAACACCGACTTCGATAAGTTCCCCTTCGAGAAGGTCGAGAAGTACATGAAGCGCAGCCTGGCTTACGGCATGTTCCCCGGCTTCTTCAGCGCTGACGCCTCCTCCGGGCACTACTTCTCACGGCCAGAGCTGTATAACCGCGACCGCCCGTTGTTCCGCAAGTACGGACCGCTGTGCAAGCGCGTGGCGGAGGCCGGCTGGCAGCCGGTGACCCTGGCGCGCGCCAACCTCGCCACGGTTCTGGTCGAGCGTTTTGGCGACAGTTACTTGACCGTCTTTAATGATGGTGGCGAGACGGCGGACGTCGTCGTGCGCCTCCTGTTGCCAGGGGTGACCGGGGCGACGGACCTGGTCAGCGGCGCCGAGGCGAAGGTGGCACGGGACGAAACCAGTGCCACGGCCTCTTTCCGCCTGGCGGCGGAGGACGTGGCAGTGCTGCGCCTGCAGCGCTAGTCGGAACGGGCTGGGCAGCGCGGGCTCCAGGGCCACAGGGGATACCGCGAACCCGCCCGGAACGGGCTGGGCAGCGCGGGCTCCAAGGCCAGACGCGGGGTTCTGCAAGAGCCTTACTTGTTCTCCAGCGCTTCTCTCACCTTCGCGTCCAGTTCCTGCTTGGAGAACGGCTTTTGGATGAAGTGCAGGCCCTCTTCCAGCACTCCGTGGCTGGCGACGACATTGGCCGTGTAGCCCGACATGAACAAGCGCTTCACGTGCGGCTGAAGCTGCAGCAGGCGCTCGGCCAGCACCCGGCCGTTCATGACTGGCATGACCACGTCGGTGATCAGCAGGTGAATCGGTTCGGGGTGTTCCGCCGCCAGACGCAGCGCCGCGTCCGCGGTGCTGGCGGCGAGCACGGTGTAGCCCAGTTTGCCGAGCATCCTTTCGGCCAACTCGAGGATGGCCTGATCATCCTCGACCAAGAGGATGGTTTCGTGCCCGCCGCTGGTAGCGGCCGCTGCGGGAGGATTCGTGCCCGCCTCGCGCACAACGCCCGCAGAGCGCGGCAGGTAAATGCTGAAGGTGGTTCCCTTGCCCACCTCACTGTAGGCGTTGACGAACCCATGGTTCTGCTTGACGATACCGTATACCGTGGCCAGGCCGAGGCCGGTTCCCCGGCCCAGTTCCTTGGTGGTGAAGAAGGGCTCGAAGAGCCTTGCCAGGGTCTCGTTGTCCATGCCGCAGCCGTTGTCGCTGACCGCCAGCAGCACATACTCACCGCACAGCGCACCGGGGTGGTCCGCGCAGTAGGCCTCATCCAGGACCACGTTCTTGGTCTCGATCGTGATCATTCCAGCGCCGCCGATGGCGTCACGGGCATTGATCAGCAGATTCGTCAGGAGCTGGTCGAGCTGGACCGAGTCCATCAGCACCATCCCGGCGCTGGCGGCCGGACTCCAGACCAGATCAATGTCTTCGCCGATGAGCTGCCGCAGCATCCTGAGCATTCCGGCCACGGTCTCATTCAGGTTGAGTACCCGGGGGACAACTGTCTGTTTGCGGGCAAAGGCCAGCAGTTGTCGGGTCAGGCCGGCTGAGTGCTCCGCCGCCGTGCGGATAGACTCAAGCTCGGCCCGAAGCGCGGGCGCGAGGTCACCCCTCTCCAAGGCCATCGCGGTATTGCCGAGGATGACCGCAAGCATGTTGTTGAAATCGTGGGCGACGCCACCCGCGAGTTGCCCGATGGACTCCATCTTGCGGGCCTGGGCCAGCTCTTCCTGCAGTTTCAGTTTTTCCTCTTCCGCCCGCTTACGGTCCGAGATGTCCCGACCCTCCGGCACCAGCAGCTTCACCGTGCCATCCAAACCGACGATCGGTTTGATGGAGAAGTCGATCGTGGCAGTCGTGGACCCCGCGCCCTGAATCAGTACTTCGTAGCGCACGAACTCGCCGCCTGCGGCGTGGACAATCGCCGCCCGCAACTGCCGTACGCGCGCCGCGTCAGCGCGCCACCAGCGGGCATCCCAGAAGGGTTTGCCGATGACCTCTGCCGCGGTCACGCCGGCAAAATCCAGGGCGGCCTGGTTCACCTCGACCATGACGCCTTCGGGAGTCATCAGACCGGTGAACTGGAAGGTGGCGTTGAAGATCGCCCGAAAGCGCTCCTCGCTCTCGCGCAGCGCGGCCTCCGCCCGCTTACGCTCGGTGATGTCGAGCTCGATGCCGTCCCAGCAGGTAGTGCCATCGTCCTGCAGGCGCGGGCTGGAGACGAAAGATGACCAGCGCACGCCTCCTGACGGGTCCATCATTCTCACTTCGGTCCGCAACGTCGTCATGGTGCGGTGCGCCTCTTCTTCTTCGCGCACCAGCCGTTCCACGTCCTCTGGGTGGACGCGACGGTAGATCAGATGGGCATCCTCGATGGCCTGTTGGGGGCTGATGCCGTAGAGACGTTGCACCGAACCGCTCACGTAGGTGAACCGCCGGGAACCATCCGGCCGACGGATCAAGCGGTAGATCATGCCGGACTGCAGATGACTGCTGATGCTGCGGGTCAGCGCTTCGCTCTCCCGAAGCGCGGCCTGCGCTCGGCTGGCCTGATCCGCGTCGCGGCAGAGCAGCACCATGCCCGTGATCCGGCCGGCAGCGTCGCGCATGGGGCACGCTTTACCCGTGACCCGGCATTCCGCCCCGCCCCGCGTGATCAGCACCCCATCTGCCGCCAAACCGATGGCGCCGCCGCTGCTCAGCACGCGCGCCGCCAAGTCCTCGCAAAGCGTTCCGGTCAGAGCATTGATGAGGTGAAAGATCTCGCGCAGCGGTTTGCCTCGAGCGTCGTTCTCGGTCCAGCCGGTGAGCTCCTCTGCTTCGGGGTTGAGCAGCGTCACGCGCCCCCGCTCGTCGGCGCTGATGACGGCGTAGCCGCTGCCCCCGGAAAGGCGCGCTGGTGTGGTTCCTCTGGTCTGCCCCACGGTGCTCATGGCGGCACCTGCTCCTGGTTTACGGCGCGACCGCTGGCAAGGGCGGCGGCAGGCTCAGCGGCGGAACCTGGCCAAGCAGCAGCAGCGTCGGCACCTAGGCCTGCCGGAGTCCACCCCTGCAGGCCCTGACGCCAGACCAACGTCTCCCGACTCGAGTCGACCCACTCGATCACATCGATGAACTGGCCGCGAGTGTTGTCGAAGAGTCCCATGGTCCCGTCCTTTTCGCGGGCGTGGGGCGGGCACGCCGCTCCCGCAGGCGCCACGAACACGTACGAGGCCCTTGCAGAACCCCGCGAAGCTGGTGAGCCGAGGGTTTCGCAAGGACATCATACCATAGCGCCTCTAGTGGAATGTCCGCAATATCCGTTGTGCATGAAGCCCTGGCGAGGCCCTGAGAATGGAGCCGTGAACACGGAGTGCCAGCGGGTGTGGCGTACGGACCGGGTTCGCCTCACCGCTTGGGCTGGAGCCCGTGGACAGGGCCATGCGTGTCGGCCAAAGCGGCGTCGACGAGCCGCATGTACGGCTCTCTGCCGCGCGCACTCCACCAGCCGCCGGGCCGCCGCGGCGGGCGGCGAGTGGGGGCGGGCCAGGGCTCTCCTATGGCGAGCAGGCTACCCCCGATCCACCCGATCTGTCGGCAGGCGGAGGCAGGCGGAGACTTGGCCGCATGGCGCTCTCCTTGCCGCGCGGACTGGCCCTTACGCGGTCGCGCCGACGGGGGCACGGCCGCCCAGGAAGCCCTCGTGAAAGAATACCGGCTCATAGCCCGCTTCGGTGACGAAGCGGATGGCGGCCTCAAGCCGTTCAAAGTGGTCTGGCACATAGTTGCGGTAGAAGGGCCAGAAGTACTGTTCGTGGGTGAACAGGTCCATGATCTCCGCCGTGTCCGGGGCCGCCGCCAGGGCCGCGAGTTTGGCGACCGTGTCAGCCAGTTTCGTATTGTTGCAGATGATGTCGATCAGGCTGAACGTGATGCCTGACTCCAGATCCACCAGGGCGTCGTGGTGTCCGAGGTACTCGCTGCGTACAGCGTCAAGGTTGTAGTTCACGTCGTAGCGGCCGTTGGAGCTGGCGCGGAACATGCCGCTGAGGGCGCGGACCCCGCGCTCGTGCAGGACCGGCAGGCAGGCGGGTGGGCACATGCCCCAGTGCAGCACGGTCGGCAGGGCGTAGGCTTCCTCACCGGCAAAGCGCCGAATCTCGCCGGCCACCAGGTCGAGGTCGTGCGCCAGACGGGTCGGCGCGGCGTATTCGTAGGGCCGGTCGGGAAACTCCGAGAAGGCGTGGAAGGCCAGCTTCAGCCAACTGCCATGCTCGCGCCACTCGCTCTGGTAGAGAGCGGGGAAATCGGTCAGTGAAAAGTCGCTCTCCGGCGTGGTCTGGAAGACGTTGACGGTGAACTTGGCGCCGTACTCGCGGTGCAGTCGGCGTAGCCCATCGAGGTAGAAACAGTCAAACAGCGAGGCGGGGCGGTTGCGGGCGAGATCACGCAGAAAGAAGCTGTTGTCGTCGATGCTGAAGCGGTAGCGCGGGCGCGACCAGCGGTCCCAGAGCACGCGGACCGTATGCGTCGCGGCGCCAGATGGGCTCTGCGAGGTAGCGGTGAGGTCGGTCCACGCCTCGGTCAAGCGCACCTCTGCCGCGAAGGTGTCCCCGGCACGGGTTGCCTCGCAGCCGTTCACCAGAACCCGGGCGCCCAGCGGTGCCCGGCCCTTGACCCGGACGGTCAGGCTGTGCTGATCTTGGCGGCCGTGCCGATGGTTGAGCACGGCGCCGTGGATGGGATCCTCGATGCGAATCATGGCGCTCTCCCTTACCGTCTTGCCCGCTGCGACCCGCCTCCCGCGTCCGCGCAGCACGGGCCTACAACCTGTTCTTCAGGTACTTTCCCAGCCTCTGGTCCTCGGTTCGGATATGGCGCACGAACCACTCGACCAGGAGGGCGTTCAGCCGCTGCCCGACATCCGGTCGGAAGCCCTCTGACGCCAGCGCCTCCGACAGCGCGTCAAGGCGGGAAGCGAAGGTCTGATGCTGGGCCAGGTGGGCCTCATAGGCGGGGTATTCGTGAAAGGTCATCACCTTCTGTTCGGCGTCGAAGTGATCGAGGGCGTACACCTGCACAAACAGCAACTCCGGCATAAACCCAGCCTCGCGCGCAGCCTCGGCGCTGGCCAGGGCCTGGTTGACCCGGCGGAAGTATTCCTGGTGTTGCGCATCGATCAAAACGACGCCCGTCAGGAGGCTATCCTCCCACTGAAACCGTTGCATAGGCACGTTATTCACTCCTTCAACATACCACCACTGGGCTTGGTCGGACAGTCCCGTTGTGAGCGCCGGGACGCAAATCTGCCGCCGCCTCATTGCCAAGCCCATCGGGGTGGGTATACTTCCTCAGACTCCCGGCCGCGACAACGGTTTCCGGGACCACATGTTTCACGGCCGCAGCGCACGGGGGGACATCCATGGCACGAGAGCTCAAGATTGGCATCATCGGACTGGACACCAGTCACACGGTCGCCTTCACCACCCTCCTGCAGGGCACGGGTACGCCGCCTGAGCAGAAGATCGAGGGCATGCGGATCGTCCACGCCATGCGCTTCCCGTCGCCGTTTCAGGACGAGAAAGGGCAGAATGAGCGTCAGGCCCAGATGGAGGCGCTCGGGGTGGTCATGAAGTCGACGGTGGCCGAGTTGGCACAGGGCATGGATGCTCTTTTCCTGGAGATTAACGACCCGGCTCTGCACCTGTCGTTCTTCCGTCAGGTCGCGGGACTGGGGCTGCCGATCTTCATGGATAAGCCTCTTGCCGCCGATCTTGCCGACGGTCGGCAGATCGTGGAGTTGGCCCAGGCCAAGCAGACGAAGGTCTGGAGTTCGTCTTCGCTGCGCTATGTCCGCAAGCTGGTTGCCGCCCGCAAGCAGATGACCGCGCCGCCGACCTTCTGCAACGTCTTTGGCGCCCTGGGGAAGGCGGCCGCGGGCAGCGATGTGGTCTGGTACGGCTGTCACGTCACCGAGATGCTGGTCACCGCCATGGGCGTCGGGGCTGTGTCGGTCACGGCGGTTGAAGACCCCGCCGGCGTGGTCGCTGTGGTCACCTACCCGAACGGCCGACGCGCGGTGGCCGAGTACAGCCGTGGCAGCTACACCTACGGCGGTCGCGTGCAGGCCGGCGGTGAGGTGCTGTACTTCGACAACCGCGGCGACGTGCTCTACTACAATCTTCTCATCGAGATCAAGCGCTGGCTGGATACCGGAGTGCTGCCGGTGCCGCTGGAGGAGTCCCTCGAAGTCCAGGCGGTCATGGAAGCGGTCGAGCGCTCGCTGGCGCAGAAGCAGCCCATCGTCCTGGCCGCCCTCTAAACAAGGTGACCGTATGGCAGCAAAGAAGATTGCTTGTCTGGGCGCCGGCAGCCTCTACTTCCCGCGGGCCATTGCCGACCTGGTGGTGAGCGCGGAGTTGGCGGGCGCGGAACTCGTGCTTTACGACCTGGTGAAGGAGAAGGCCCGGCGGATGATGGCCATGGGCCGACGCCTGGCCGAAGCCGCCGGCACCGGCGTCACGGTCCGCGTCGCCAGCGGCCTGGCCGACGCGGTGGATGGCGCCGACTTCGCCCTGACCTCCATCGGTGGCAGCGGCGCCGGCATCACCCGCAATGTCTACGCCTCGTACTACCACAATGCCGACGTGCTGATCGGCGCCAAGTATGGCATTCAGCAGATTATCGCGGACACCGGCGGTCCGGGGGCCATGATGATGGCCTTTCGCTCGATTCCGGCCTACATCGCCATCTGCCGGGAGATGGAAAAGCGCTGCCCGAACGCGATCCTGTTCAACCACTCCAACCCCATGGCCATCCTCTGCCGGGCCCTGCGCAAGTACAGCAGCATCAAGATTGTGGGGGTCTGCCATGGGGTGCAGGGCGGCATTGTCGAACTGGCTCGTATCCTGGAGCTGCCGCCGCACGATCTCGATTGTGTCTGGATCGGCACCAACCACTACTATTGGGTCACGCGTCTCGCCTCCAAAGGCCAGGACCTCACCCCCGAGTTGCGCCGCCGCCTGGCGGCCCGGACCGTCCCCGAACGCGCTCCCATCAGCGCGAAACTTGCCGAGATTTACGGCCACCGTATCCTCTACACCCCCGACGATCACATCGTGGAGTTCTACCCTTTCCTGGCGCAGATGAAACGCGGGCTGGACGACCTGCCGGCGCACCTGGCCAAGGAAGCCCGGGAGCACTTCCCGGTCACGCCGTCGGCGCTCAGCGGACCGGAGCCCGTATCGCCCGAGGTCAGCCGCCTCTTCTTCCAGGAGTATCAGCGCCTGCTCGATGCGACCCAGCCGCGGACACAGGTCTCCGACACCCTCACCGGCGAAGGCATCGCCAACATCCTGGGCGCCATCTCCAGCGGGCGGCGGCAGGTCTGTGTCGCCAATCTCGCCAACCAGGGCTGCATACCCAACCTGCCGTCCACGGCCGAAGTCGAGGTCGAGGCGGTCACCGACTCCTGTGGCCTGCGCGGCCTGCAGATGGGCGAGGCGCCCCTGCATCTCAAAGGCATCCTGGAGAAGCGCTTCGCCTGGCACGAATTCGTGGCGGACGCAGCGGTAAAGGGCGACCGTAACCTGGCTCTCCAGGCGCTCATGCTGGACGAGATGGCGATCTTGCCCGACCAGGCCGAGGCCATGCTCGACGAGCTGCTGGCGGCCTCCCGCGACCTCCTGCCGCAGTTCTATGCCAAGCGGCCGCGGCGCGCGACGGGTGCCGTCGGGAGCTAGTGCCAACGGGCTGCCGGCGGGCGCAGAAGGCGGCCCCGAGGCGTGAGGGAGACCACAGCATGAGCACCGCGACCGCACCCATCGTGGCCACCTTGAACCATGGCCCCGGGAATCCCCGCAACTCCGAGGGCGCTTTCATCGACTTGCGCGATGGCCGTATCCTCTACGCCTATACTCGCTACCGGGGCGAGAGTTGGGACGATCACGCGACGGCCGACATCGTGGGGCGCACCTCCGTCGACGGCGGGCGCACCTGGTCCACCGCGGATCAGATGCTGGTCCCGAACGACGGTGCGCTCAACGTCATGAGTGTCAGCCTGCTGCGCCTGGCCGATGGCGGCCTGGCGCTGTTCAACCTGCGCAAGGACGGCGTCAATGCCTGCATCCCGTTCCTGCGCACCTCGCCGGACGAGGGCGAGACCTGGTCCGCGCCCTCGCGCTGCATTGCGGTGCAGGGCTACTTCGTGCTGAACAATGACCGGGTCGTGGCCCTGCGCAGCGGTCGGCTGGTATTGCCCGCGGCCTATCACCGGCCGCAATGCACTCGCCAGGGCGGTTTCGCCATGGGCGACTCCGTCATCAGCCAGGATGCGCGGGCGCTCGCGGTATTCTACCTCAGCGACGACCAGGGCAAGTCTTGGTTCGAGGCGCCGGAGTCGGTGCTGCTGCCCGTGCGTAGCGGCACCGGCATGCAGGAACCCGGCGTGGTGGAACTGGCCGACGGCCGCCTCTGGGCCTGGTTCCGTACCGACACCGGTCGGCAGTGGCAGAGCTTCTCCAGCAACCGTGGACTGAGCTGGACCTGGCCCGAGGCCAGCGCCTTCCACGCCCCAGCGTCTCCGCTATCCATGAAGCGCGATCCCGTCAGTGGCGAGCTGGTGGCGGTGTGGAATGACCGCAGCGGCCGCTGGGGGTTGCCCGAAGCGGAGAAGAGCTCCTGGGGCCGCACCCCGCTGGTCATCGCCTGGAGCCGGGACGAGGGCGCTACCTGGGAGCGGGCGCAGGTGCTTGAAGACGACCCGGCGCGGGGCTTTTGCTACATCGCGCTGCACTTCACGGCGGAGGCCATCCTGCTGGCCTACTGCTGTGGCGGCCGGGACGGCAGCGGCGTCCTGCAGGACAGCTGCGTCCGGCGCCTGCCGCGGGAATGACGCAGGGAGCGTGGTAGCCGGCTCCTGATTTCCGGTGGAAATGCGGTGGGCTCCACCGCCGCGCCTGAGGCCAGGCGCCTCTCCAAGGGAATACGGTGGAGATGCGGTGGGCTCCACCGCGGTTTGGTGGAGATGCGGTGGGCTCCACCGCCGCGCCTGAGGCCAGGCGCCTCTCCAGGG
>CAIZKT010000592.1:0-5995 GCA_903933565.1 uncultured Victivallales bacterium
CCTCGACCCTCTGCGGTTCTCAGACAAGCGAACCCCTACGGAGCTGACTTGCGCCCGTGTCCAACCTCCCTACGCTACCTGTGACGGTCGGTTGCGCCAAGTGGATACCCCCCTCCCCAGATACGGCGGAAGCCCTGGCTACGCCCGAGCGGACCGCCGACTCCAGGCGAGATGCGGGTGAGCCGAGGGTTCTGCAATTGCCTCACCTGTCATCCGTAGGCTTCCGCGGCTACAGTGAGGCGGTGTCTGGCGCCCAGCGCCGGGCACGCTGGCAGTGGGTAAACGAACGGAGTGCGGCTCAGGGAGGGCGTAACCATGTTGCAGTACCGACTTCTGGATGGGGTGGACATTGCGCCGCTGGAACAGGCGGTCTACGGCATTCTGGAGAAGGTCGGCATCCTCTGCCAGAACCGCGAGTTGATGGCGGCCCTGGAGGCTTTTGGGGCGCGGGTGGACTACGGCGCCGAGCGGGTGCGGTTCCCAGCTCTCCTGGTGCAGGAGTTTGTGGGTCGGGTCCGGCTGGCCGACGCGCCCGAGTCGGAGCGCGCTTCGGCTTTCACGCCGCCTTCGCCACCGTGCTTCGGCACCCAGGTGGCCCAGGTCTACTACGACTATGCGACTGGCGCGCGCCGTGGTGGCAACCGGCAGGACCTGATCACGTGCCTGAAGCTCGGCGAGGCGCTGCATGGAGACCGCGGCGTCGGTCACTGCCTCTGCCTGACCGAAGTCCCGGCCCGCCTCGAATCGCTGGAGTCGGCCCTACTCCTGGCCGAGTACTGCCAGCATCCTCACCCGCCCTTCGCCTGGTACGTGGAGCAGGTTGACTACCTGCTGGAGATGGGCGAAATCATGGGTTGGAAGAACTGGTTCAGCTACGGTGCCACCTGCTTCGCGCACCCGTTGCGCTTCGATAGGGATGTGGCTGACAAGTTCGTCCGGCGGGTGCGCGAAGGCGGCGTCGCTGGCATCACGGCCATGCCGGTAGCTGGAATGACCACCCCCGTCACGGTGGAAGGATTTGCCGCCGTGGTGACCGCCGAGATCGTGGCGACCTGGATGGCGGGTCGGGCTCTCAATCCGGCCTGCCCGCTGGGCGGCTCGGTGTGGAGCGCCACCCTGGACATGAGCTCCGGCGAGACCAGCTACTCTTCGCCCGACGCGCTCTACTACGGTTTCGTCTGCTGCGAATTCATCCGTCGCTGGACCGGCTACCGCCTGCCGGTTGGCGGCGGTGACTACTGCGCCGCCAAAGAACCGGGGATGTACGCCGCCATGGAAAAGGCCTGGAAGGCCATGACCATCGCCGCCTTCCAGGGACGGCACCCGTCCGTGGGCGAAGGCATGCTGGAATGCGGTCGGACGCTCTGTCCCGTGCAACTGGTCATCGAGCGCGACCTGGCGCTGGGCCACCGGCAGCTCGCGGGCAAACCCAGCACGACTCCCGAACGCATTAACCTCCCGGGCGCCATCGAGGTCGATCTTGGATTCAGCCAGAACCATCTCGCTTCGGAGCACACGCTGGGGCACTTTCGTGAACTGTGGACCCCGAGCTTCATCGACCGCCGTGGGTGGACCGGCGCGGCCGGCGACCGCGAACTGCTCAACAAGGCCCAGGGGCAGATCAACGAGCGGCTCGCGGCCTACCGCAAACCCAGCGGCCGGGAAGACCAGCTAGCCCGCCTGCGCGCCGTGGTCGAGAGAGCCCGGCGCAACCTGGTAAGGTAAGCGGGGGGGAACCGGGAACAGACGCATTTCTCCGCCCGTCCATGCACCCGAGTGTGTGCCTCAACCCAGCCGCTCCCGGGCATTCTGGAACATCCGTAGCCAGGGCCCCTCGGCGCTCGACCACTCGGGCGGCGCGTAGGAGAGTTGCACGCGCCGGAAGGCGCGCTCCGGGTGCGGCATCATGATCGTCACCCGCCCATCGACCGTGGTGAGACCCGTGATCCCCGCCGGCGAGCCGTTGGGGTTGAACGGGTAGCGCTCAGTCGGCAAGCCATAGTTGTTGACAAAGCGCAGCGACACCAACCCCAGACGCCAGGCCTCCGCCTGCGAGCCCGTGGTCGCGAAGTCCGCAAACCCCTCGCCATGCGCCACCGGAATGCCCAGACGGCTGCCTTCCATGCCGCGCAGGAAAAGCGAGGGCGACGGCAGTACTTCCACGGTCACATAGCGGGCCTCGAAGCGCTCGCAGCGGTTGCGCGAGAACGCCGGCCAATGGGCGGCGCCGGGGATGATGTCCTTGAGTTGTGAAACCATCTGACAGCCATTGCATACCCCCAACGCGAAGGAGTCTGGCCGGGCAAAAAAGGTGGCGAACATGTCCCTGAGGCGCGGGTTGAAGAGGACCGACTTCGCCCACCCCGAGCCAGCCCCGAGCACATCACCGTAGGAAAACCCGCCACAGGCCACCACGCCGGCGAATCCGGCCAGGTCCACTCGTCCCGCCAGCAGATCGGTCATGTGTACGTCAAGGCTCTCGAAGCCAGCCAGATCGAAGGCGGCGCCCATTTCCACCTGGCCGTTGATGCCTTGCTCGCGCAGGATGGCCATGCGGGGGCGAGACTCGGTGCCGATGGTGAAGGGCTTGGCCGGATCAAAGGTCAGGCGGAAAGACAGGCCTGGATCGGCCTCGTCGAGCAGGTTATCGAACTCCTCGGCGGCACACTCGGGGTGGTCGCGCAGCGCCTGCATCCGGAAGGTCAGCTCAGACCACCAGCGCTGCAGCCGCGAGAGGCGCGCGGCGAAGACCTGCCGTCCCTGCCGCAGCACCGTCAGGCAGCCATCGGTTGCCGGTCTTCCGAGGCGGTGCGACGCGTCCCCAAGCCCCGCCGCGGTCAGTGCCGACTCGACCGCCGCCAGGTCGCCATCGGCTACCTGCACCACCGCGCCCAATTCCTCGGCAAACAGTACCGCCAGGTCCGCTCCAGGCAGCCCGGACAGGTCGCAACAGATCCCGCTACGGGCCCCGAACGCCATCTCCGCCAGGGTGACCAACAAGCCGCCGTCGGAGCGGTCATGGTAGGCCAGCAGCAGGCCACGCTGGACCAGATCCTGCACCACCGTGAAGAACGTCTGCAGTTCTTCGGGCGAGTCCAGGTCGGGATAGTCGGCGCCGATCTGGTTGTAGACTTGGGCCAGGGCCGAGGCGCCGCCGAGGCGGTTCTTTCCCCGGCCGAGGTCGATCAGCAGCAGGGTCGAGGCCGTCACCCGCTTCAGGTTGGCGGTGACCGTCTTCCGGACATCGGCAACCGGGGCAAAGGCAGTCACGCACAGGCTTAGTGGCGCCACCTGACGGTGCGGGCGGCCGTCGGCGCTCTGCCACACGGTGCGCATCGACAGTGAGTCTTTTCCCACGGGAATGCAGAGCCCCAGGCGGGGGCAGAGATCCACGCCTACGGTGCGCACGGTGTCGAACAGGTTGGCATCCTCGCCCTCCTCGGCGCAGGCCGCCATCCAATTGGCCGAGAGCTTGACGTTGCCGATGGGGCCGACATGGGCCCCGGCCAGGTTCAGCAGGGCTTCGGCCACCGCCATGCGGCCCGAGGCTGGCGCGTCGATCACGGCGATACGGGTGCGTTCGCCCACGGCCATCGCCTCGCCGGTGTAGGTCCGGTAACCGGTGGTCGTGACTGCCACGTCGGAGATGGGCGCCTGGTACGGCCCCGCCATCTGATCCCGCGCCACCAGGCCGGTGATGCTGCGGTCGGCGATCGTGATCAGGAACGTCTTGTTGGACACCGCAGGCAGGTGCAGAACGCGCCAGACCGCTTCGCTCAACGCCATTCGCGACAGGTCCAGCCCCGCGTGCGCTTCCCGGCGGCGGCGCACATCGCGCACCAGCTTCGGCGGTTTGCCAAACAGCGCCTGTAACTCCAGGTCGATGGGCAGGTTGCCGAAATGCTCGTCGCAGACCACCAGCCGCCGGTCACCCGTGGTCTCGCCGATGACGGCGACCTCGCAGCGCTCGCGGCGGCAAAGCTCCAGAAAGGTCTCGAGGTCCTCATGAGCCACCGCCAGCACGTACCGCTCCTGGGCTTCGCAACACCAGATTTCCATGGGGCTCATCGACGGCTCTTCGTTGTGTACCCGCCGCAATTCGAAGCGCGCCCCGACCTCCTCCACCAGCTCCGGACAACCGTTGGAAAGCCCGCCGGCGCCGATGTCATGAATGCTCAAAATCGGATTCTTCTCGCCCCTGGCGATGCAGGCGCTGATGACTTCCTGACAGCGGCGCTGCATCTCGGCATTGTCGCGCTGCACGGAATCGAAATCCAGGTCCTCGGCGTTGCTGCCGGTGTCCATCGAAGAGGCCGCCCCACCCCCCAGGCCAATGCGCATCGCCGGACCGCCGAGTTGCAGGATGTGGGCCCCGATCGGAAGGTCGCGCTTCTGCACGTGAACCCGCTTGATATTGCCCATGCCCCCCGCCAACATGATGGGCTTGTGGTAACCCCTGAACCGACCGTTGTGCCATTCCTCGTAGGTCTTGAAAAAGCCACACAGTTGCGGCCGCCCGTACTCGTTGCCGAAAGCGGCCCCGCCAAGCGGGCCCTCCAGCATGATCTCAAGCGGCGTCGCCAGGCGGCCAGGAAAGTCGCGGTCCGGCGTCTCCCACGGCATCCTGAAGCCAGGCAGATTCAGGTTCGAAACCATGAAGCCGCACAGCCCCGCCTTGCTGCGCGCCCCGGTGCCGGTGGCGCCTTCATCACGGATTTCCCCGCCCACCCCGGTGGCCGCCCCCGGGAATGGGCTGATCGCGGTGGGGTGGTTGTGAGTCTCCACCTTGATGATCAGGTCGATCTGCGTCGGGGTGTAGCGGTACGCATGGGGCGCGCTGGGACTGACCTCGAACCAGGCGTCCGCAACGCCCTCGATCACCGCCGAGTTGTCCCGATAGACACTCAGCGTGCCGCCAGGATGCAGACGGTGCGTGTGCCGGATCATGTCGAACAGCGACGTCGTCTGCGGCTCTCCGTCGATGACCCAGGAGGCCTTGAAGATCTTGTGGCGGCAGTGTTCGCTGTTGACCTGGCCGAACATGAGCAACTCGACATCCGTGGGATTCCGGCCCATGCCCTGGTAGGTCTCGAACAGGTAGACGATCTCATCCTCGCTCAGCGCCAAGCCCATCTCGAGGTTGGCGCGCTCCAGGGCCGTTCGGCCTGCGCTCATAACGTCAATCACCCGTAGCGCCGCCGGCGCGCGGCGCTCGAAGATGCCACTGACCACGCTGTACACGCCTTGGGTCATCCGGTCATGGAGAAGCGGAAAGAGCGCTCGCGTGGTCTCGCTCAAAAGCGGCCGACCGTCTTCCCCCCAGGCCTCGAACCAGATCCCGCGCTCTACCCGACGGACCTGCGCCAACCCGCAATTATGGAAGATGTCGGTGGCCTTGGACGACCACGGCGAAATCGTGCCATGACGCGGCGTGACGAAGAAACCCGGCGCCGTGGCCGCATGCACGCCTGACGCTCCCAGCAGGGCGAGCGCCTGCTCCCACCCGGCGCCAACCAGCGGGGCCGCGGCGTCAACAAAGTAGACGTAATGGCTGTCGATACGGCTGAGACGCAGGGCCGGCTCCAGCCGCCGGGCCCGCTCCAGAAGTGTCGCGGCGCGGCGCTCGGACAGCGCCCGGCAGCCCTGCAGGATGATCGGTTCCATAGCGCCCATTCTTGCGTTGTTGCCGCTGGCCTGGACAAAGAGACAAGGAAGTCGCTGGGGTCAAAGGTCCGCTAACATAGCGCCCGCCCCCATCCCCCGCCACGGCCTGGCGCCCTGGCGGTTTCCCTGGAGCCCGCGCTGCCAAGGACCCGCAGGGGCCTGGTTCGCGGTATCTTGAGCGAGACGCGGATGCCGGGGATACGGCGGAGACCGCCGACCTCCAGGCGGTCCGCCGCGTTCCGGGCGAACCGGAAGGGAACCGCGTCTAACCCAGGAGCCCGCGCTGCCAAGGACCCGCAGGGGCCTGGTTCGCGGTATCTTGAGCGAGACG
>CAIZKT010000593.1:0-5827 GCA_903933565.1 uncultured Victivallales bacterium
CTTTGGACTGCCTGCGGCTTGACGCAGCTTTTCCCACGCAGCGGCGCGCCCAGCGCTGCCTGGCGGTGTCGAGCCACCGGCAGTCCAAAGCTTGGCCTCGCGGCCGGCGCGGTATGACACCGAGTCCCAGCGCCAGCGGGACTCTTTGGACTGCCTGCGGCTTGACGCAGCTTTTCCCACGCAGCGGCGCGCCCAGCGCTCCCGGGGAGGTCAGTCGGCCTCGACCGTCTTCCCCTCGCGCCCCCCCTTGCCGACCCGAACGAAATGACCGACCCGGAAAACTCCGAAACACCATGCAGCCGCCAGTTCCAAGGCTACTGTGGGGTGACTGTGGCTCCGGGGTTGAACCCCAGCCTGATGGAAAGCGGGCGGCCAGCGGGGCGCAGGCCCTCGAGAGCCGCGGGGGTTGAAGGGATTAGCGGGACAACCACACGGGTGTTCTCACGGGACATGACAAGGAGGAGGTCTGTCGCTATGCGTCTGGTACTTGCACCCCTCGGATTGGCGTTGACGCTGGCCGTGCAGGCGGCGCCGGTGAAGAGCTACGATTGGATCCGGCGCGAGACGATTCGCGGCGGCTACCTGTCGGCCGCGGACCTCGGCGAGGGCCTGGCCCGCATGAAGGCGGTTGGCATGAACCTGGTCATGCCCAAGTTCGGCGGCCTGCAGGCTCCTCCCACGGAGGACAATCTGAAGTCGCTGCGTGCCTGGGGCGAGGGTGCCAAGGCGAATGGCCTGCACCTGCTGCCGGTCTTCAACTTCCGCGGCGGCGAGACCGAGAAGATTCTGAGTGAGCGGCGCGAGGTCACCAGCGGCGGCGTGACGATGCCGCGCACGCCCTGTCCGCTGGATGAGAGTTTTTGGGAGCGCTACATCCTGGGGCGGGCGGTCTACCTGGCCAAGCACGCCACCGAGTTGGGCCTCGATGGCTGCATTCTCGACCCGGAGATGTACGGGGCTGACCACACGGTCTTTGCCGGCGTCTGCTATTGCGCCGACTGCCTGCGCGAGTTTGGCGCGGCCAGCGGTCAGCCGACGCCGGACCTGCCGGCGGCAGAGCGCGGCAAGTGGCTGAAAGACCAGGGCCTGGACAAGCGTTTCGAGCAGCACTTTGTGACCCGCATCACCGGCTTCTGCCAACGGCTTGAGCGTGAGTGCCACGCGAGCAACCCCGACTTCCTGCTGGGCGTCCTGCTGCTCGACTACCCACTGCTGGCGCACCGGGCCATGGCCTTGGGTCTGGGCACTGAAACCCATCCGGTACTGTGCTTCTCGGAGAGCACCTACAGCCCGGGCTACACCCGTTACGTGGACGAGCAGCAGAAGGCCTTCGCGGCCATGCCGGCCCAGGTGCTGTTCGTGCCCGGCCTCTGGCAACAGCAATTCCCGACCGAGAATCTGGCCGAGCAGTACTACACCTGCGCCACGCACGCCGCCGGCTATTGGGTCTACACCTTCGAGAGCCTGCTGGAAGATTGCCGCAAGCACCCTGGGTACATGCTGCGCGAGCCAGCGGAGCGCTACTGGGAGGCGCTGAAGCTGGCCAATGCAGAGCTGGACGCCTTCGCCGCCTCCGCTGGCACCCGCGTTTCAGCCCTGAAGGTGCGGCCCTTTGAGCCCCCCCTGGAGATCCTGAATACCGGCGACCTCAAGATCGCTACCCTCATCCCGGCGCCAGATTCACAGCCCACGTCGCCTGGCCCGCTCTCGACCCCGCGGCTGCGCTACCGCAACCCGCTGTTCATCCTGGGCAAAGCCGGCGAGCCGGTCGTCGTGAAGGTGACGAACCTGCAACTGGCCAACTACCTGCCGCGCACGCAATGGGCCGTGGTGGGACCCGACGGCAAGCAACTGATGGAGGGGGTCGTGAAGTTACGGGAGAGCGCGGAGATCGCCTTCACGCCGGAGCGCGATGGCGTCTATGTCGTGCTGGCGACCTCCGGCCAGAATAGCCATACTCTGGTGGTGACCTCCGGCCAGCGTGGCGCGTTCATGGCCGCCAAGGAGCACCCGTTCGTCGTCAACGGCGTCTTCGGTCGGATGTACGTCTACGTGCCGGCGGGCGTGGCGCAGTTCTCGGTTTTTGCGAAAGCGGAGGGGCAGGCAGCCGGACGGGGCGGCAAGCTGACGGTCAGCGGCCCGGACGGCAAGTCGGCCGCGAGTCTGGCTGGCGATCTGGGCACGGTCAGCGAGATGACGGTGCAGGTCCCGCCGGAGTCGCAGGGAGGCATCTGGTGTCTGGCAATTGAGGATGTCACCAACGACCTGCGCCTCTACGTTTCGCCGAACCTGCCGCCCTACCTCAGCCCCGACCCGACGAAGGTGCTGACCCAGGCGAAGGCCCCATGACGGCTGTAGGTAACGTGTCGGCAGATGCAGGAGCACTGAAGAAACATGGACACAAGCACACCGAAACTGGCACTGGACGGCGGGCAACCCGTGCGGACGACGCCCTTTCCGGCCCGGTATCTGGGCACCAGCGTGATGGGCGACGAGGAACTGGCCCTGCTCACGGAGGTGGTGCGGACGCGCTTGCCCTTCCGCGACTATGGCGACGGAACGCCGCACATGGTCAACGACTTCGAAGCCCTGGCCCGCGAGTACTTCGGCGTGCCCTACGCCCTGGCCACGGCGACCGGCAGCGGCTCGTTCTATGCGGCTATGGCGGGCCTCGGTCTCGGGCCGGGCGACGAGGTGATCATCCCCTCGTTCGGTTGGTTCACCAACTACGAGGCGCCCGTGATCCTGGGGGCGCTGCCGGTATTCGCCGACATTGACCGTTCGATCAACCTGGACGTAACCGACTTCGAGCGCAAGATCACGCCACGCACCAAGGCGGTGCTGGTGGTGCACTTCCAGGGCGCCAGCAACGATATGGACCGCCTTCTGGCCGTGGCGGCGAAGCACGGGATCAAGGTGATCGAGGACTGCGCCCAGGCCTGCGGCGGCATCTACAAGGGCCGTAAGCTGGGCTCCCTGGGCGATGTGGCCTGCTTCAGCTTCCAGCAGAATAAGATCATGAGTACGGGCGACGGCGGCCTGCTGTTGGCCAAGGACCCCATCGTGTTCGAGCGGGCGGTGCGCTTTCACGACTTGGGCTTCGTACGCAAGGCCCTCAAGACGCAGCTCGGTGAGCAGGAACGCGTGCCGCCGTTTGCCGGCTTGCAGTTCCGCATGAACGAGTTCACCGGCGCCGTGGCCCTGGCGCAGTTGCGCAAGCTGGATAGCGCCATCGTGGGCGTGACCCGGCGGCACTACCAGTCCCTGCGGCGGCGGGTGTTGAGCCAGTGCCCGGGGATGGCGCTGCGGGCGACCGGCGACGAGGAAGGCAACGCCGGCATCGCCTTCTACATGGACCTGGCGACCCCGGCGCGCGCGGCCTGGTTCGCCAAGGCCTTGGGCGCCGAAGGCATTCCGGTCGGTCCGTCGTCGGGCTGTACGAACCTGCTGCGGACGCCGGTGGTCCAGTCGCGGGCCCAGGCGCACCCGGCCCTGCCGCCCTTTGGGCCGGGCTGGGCCGGCGAGACGGTGCGCTATGCGCCCGAGCTGTGCCCGAACACGGACCCCATCTTCACCTCGATGGTCTGCGTCGCCCTGGTGCCGCGCTACACCGACCAGGACGTGGCCGACATCGGCGCCGCGATCACCAAGGTCTGGGCCGGGCGCCCGGCGGCGTAGTCACGATGATGCTGTGCATGGGAGAGGCGCCCCCACGGTTGCCGTGACGTATTCACGATGATATGTTGTACGTCATGAACACGAAGTTGACCCTGCGCATGGAGGAGACGCGGATTCGGCGGGCGAAGACGGAGGCCCGGCGCCGGGGGAAGTCGGTCTCGCAGATGGTGGCTGAGTACTTTGATTCCCTCGGCGCGCAACCAGCGGGCCCTGCGTCCCTGCCGCCAGTTACAGCAGCGCTGCTGGGCATCCTGAAAGGCCATTCGGCAGATGAAGAGGACTACCGGCGGCACCTGCGAGAGAAGCACCTGTGAGGATCCTGGTTGACACCAACGTGGTTCTCGACCTCCTGCTGGGGCGAGAGCCATTTGTCCAGGATGCGGCCAGGATCTTCGCGCTGGTGGAGCGTGGGGATGTGGAAGGTTTCCTCTGTGCCACGACGCTAACGACAGTGGATTATCTGCTGGGGCAGGCGCTGCGTGAGCAAGACTGTCGGGCGGCTGTGCGCCGCTTGCTGAGGCTCTTTGGAGTCGCGGCGGTGAACCGCGTGGTGCTCGAGGCAGCCGCCGAGAGCCCGATGCGCGATTTCGAGGACGCCGTGCTGGCTGCGGCAGCACGTCACGCCGAGGTCCAGCGGATCGTCACCAGGAATACAGCGGACTTCGTCGGGTCGCCGGTGGTCGCTCTGGACCCGTCCGAGTTCCTGGCGCAGCTCCCGGAGACCGTACTCCAGCGCGGCAGTTCCCCGTAGGGCAAACAGGAGACCTCGCGATGGCAGTAGAGCAACTGTATCTGGTTCCGCCGAATGTCCAGACGCGCTGGGCGAGTCCGGAGAATCCCACCGCGGAGAAGGGCCGCGCCTGCGTCGGTAACGACGGCCGCAAGCGGCGCGCCTGCTTCCCCATCAAGGCCGGCGAGTCGGCCACGCTGCTGGATCTGCGCGGCACCAGCGGCACCGTGCGCCGGATCTGGATCACGATCAACGACCGCAGCCCGAAGATGCTGCGCGGACTGCGCTTCGAGGCGTTCTGGGAGGGCGCGGCGACCCCGGCCATCTCGGCGCCCCTGGGCGACTTCTTCTCCCTGGGCCTGGGGCGCATGGTGACGTTCCACTCGGCGCTCTTCGCGAGTCCCGAGGGGCGCAGCTTCAACTGCTACATCCCCATGCCCTTCCGGACGGCGGCCCGGATCGTGGTCCACAATGAGAGCTCGGTTGACCTGGGGTCGCTGTACTACGACGTGGACTGCACCGTCGGCGATGAGCACCCGGAGACGGCGGCCTACCTGCACGCGCATTGGCGCCGCGAGAACCCCACCGTGTTCCGGCAGGATTACGAGATCTTGCCCAACGTGCCGGGGCGGGGGCGGTTCCTGGGGTGTAATGTGGGCGTGATCGCCAACACCGGGCTGTACTTCAAGTCCTGGTGGGGCGAGGGCGAGGTGAAGGTCTACCTCGACGGCGATACCGAGAACCCGACGCTGTGCGGGACGGGAACGGAGGACTTCATCGGCACCGGCTGGGGGCAGGGGCAGTACGCCGGGCTCTACCAGGGCTGTCAGGTCGCCGACCACGACAAGGTCCACTACTGCTTCTACCGGCTGCACGTACCGGACCCGATCTGGTTCCAGCAGTGTGCCCGGGTGACGATTCAGCAGATCGGCTGCTGGGACCCCAATACGCTGCCGCAGATGGCCGGCATGGGGGTGCCGCTGGTGCATGGCGCCGCCGCGGTCGACGTCGCGGCGCGGCTCAAAGACCGCAGCTATGGGCTGTTCGAGCGCCAGGACGACTGGTCGAGCTGCGCCTGGTTCTACCTCGACAAACCCGCGAATCGCCTGCCGGACATGCCACCGGCGGCGGAGCGCTCGGCGGGCTTGGCGTGAGGTGATGGCCGTCGCGCGCACCCCAGCGTTGCGCCAAGCCGAGGAACAGGTGGTTCGGAGCGCCATAGGCACGGGTGACTACTCAGGTGCAACTGCGTATCCTGCCCCAACGGGGGGGCGCAAGTCAGCTCCGTAGGGGTTTGCCTGTATGAGACTTGCCGCAACCTCGTATGACCCAAGGCGCTTCTCATTCCGGTATGTCCGGCCGCCTGAACCCTGAACCCTGAACCCTGAACCCTGAACCCTGAACCCTGAACCCTGAACC
>CAIZKT010000594.1:0-14329 GCA_903933565.1 uncultured Victivallales bacterium
GTCACCATCCGGGAGCCCGCGCCGTGAAATACCGCCTGATTCTCAGCGCGCTGCTGGCGTGGTTGCCACTGGGGTTGCACTCTGAGCCCTTCACCTACGAATCGGCCGCCGAACTCAGCACCGCCCTTGACGCGAGCGGTGACGGGCGGGCGGATCTGGTCGTTGTAGACAAGGCGACCGGCGTCCGCCAACTGGCCATACAGCAAGCGGATGGGTCCTTCGCCTGGGCCGAGCCGCGCGCAACCGGGCTCGACGGGGTGACCGCGCTCACGGCGGGACGATTCAAGCGTGGATCCTGGGCTGACGGGATCGCCGTGGCCGCTCCGGGGTGGAATCGTGTACATGTCGTGCCGAATCCAAGCGAGGCTGGCGTCTACTTCAACGCCGTGGCGCCCGGTATCGGGCCCAACTTGGTGGTCGCGCTCGACATGGGTGGCGGTACGGGCCTCGACGATCTGGCGATCGCGACGTGTTGGGAGGACCCGCCAAGCGACTCGCGGCTGTACGCCAGCGCTTGGAACGGTATCACGGCCAACAACCTATACGACCTCGTCGAGGGCCAGAGCGGACCGTTGACCCATGGCAACCGGGCATGGCTGTCTAACACCTCGTCGTTGCTGGTAGGGATGATGCGTCCAACCGGTGCGACCAGCGAATTCCTCACCCGCATCCCGGGGACGTCCGGCTACGACCTCGGTCCCGCGGTGACCGGCCTACCGCCCGGCGCCACCTGGGTCTGGGGCGTGTTCGATGCCTCGGGCTACTCCCAGTTCCTGTTCTACGCTCCCGGGGCCAGTAGCTTGCAGGTGAGGCCGGTCGAAGAGCTTACGCCGGGCGTTCTCAGCTTCGGCAGCGGTGCGGCGTTCGACCTCGGCGAGCCCATCCAGCAGGTCTGCGTGCTGCCGCAGAGCGTCGGCGCACTCTTACTGGTCGTCTTCGGCGATGGTGCCACGGCTGGCCTCTATGATTTCGACGGCCACAACCTCCCCGTGCTCCGGCAGGCGCTCACGGCGCCGCTCGGGAACCTCTTTACCGTCGCCGGCGCGCTGGGCGACGGCGACCTCCTGCTGCTGCACGGCCCGGCCGGTGGCGGGGGTACCTCGACCGGCTGGGAACGCTGGGGCCTCGACGGGCTTCAACACACCTTGGCTGGATCTGGGTCGCTGCCCGCGTTCACGCCCGCCGCAGGGCGAGCTAATGTCTTTGTCTACAGAAACGATCCCGCCCGCGATCCCGACCCCGACCTGATGATGATGGCGCAGGTTGGCGACTGGAGCGTGGAGGTGCAACAGCGCCTCTATCCGGCCGTCATCACATTCCAGAACTTCGTCGACTCGGTAACCGGCCTCGGTGACCTTGCGACTATGGATTTCAGCTTCGCACACGCCCCCTTCTACCTCCAGGATTACTACGATGCGGAATCGGTCATCGTGGTCAATCAATCGTCCGCCTCCGCCTCGGTCGCCTGTCTCAGCCCGGCTCTCGGCAGACTGGTGGGTGAGGTTGCCTTCAACCCGCCGCCAGGGGCCTATCCGCCGGGGGCCGCTGGCGGTCTGACGGTGCTCCTTACGGCCACGCCGGACGCTCCGGTCCATTTCCGCACCGACCCGTCCCTGCCCTGGACGCTCTACTCCGCCGCCAGCCCGCCGTCGCTCACGTCAAACACCACTCTCTGGGCCTACGCCGACAGCCCCACGGGCTTCTCGTACTACGACCACGACGACAACGCCTGGCACTACGCCGTCGTCGGCATGTACACCCCGATTCGGACCGCCACCTACCGGATTGCCGCCCCGCCCGCGCTGGAACCCGCGCCGCAGACCGATGCCAACGGCGATGGCCTGGGCGATGCCTGGGCGGCCGCCTTCGGCCTCAGCGACCCGCTCGCCGATCCCGACGGCGATGGGGCCAACAACCGCGCTGAATTCGCCAGCAGCAGCGATCCGTTCGACCCAGCTTCACTGCCGCCGGCCGTCGTCACGCACACGGTCACCTTCCGGCCCGGAGAACACGGGCGTCTGGCAGGGGACACCCCGACGGTGACCGAGACGGTCAACCACGGCGCTCCGCCGCCGCTGGCGCCGACGGTCACGCCCGAGATGAACTGGGTCTTCAGCGCTTGGTCGCCGACCCTGCCAACCACGATCACGGCGGATGTGGAGACCACCGCCCAGTACGCTCACCCGCCGCAACACCAGGCCGATCAGAACCGCGATTGGATCATCCAACTCGATCCGGAACTGACGCGCCTGATTCAGTTCTACAACAGCGCGGGCTATCACCCCGAAGCGGGCACCGAAGACGGCTATGCCCCCGGGGCCGGAGACGAGACCGGCTTGGCGCACCAGGCCGACCAAAACCACGATTGGATCATCCAGCTCTGGCCCGAGCTGACGCGCCTGATCCAGTTCTACAACCGCGGCGGTTACCACCCCGAAGCGGGCACCGAGGACGGCTATGCCCCCAACCTGGTCGCCGGCAAGGGTGCCAGCGCGGCGGGTATCCTGACCTCAGCACGCGAGGTCGGCGCCTCGACTGACGCCGCCGGGAGAACGCTGGACGTATCCGTGACGCTGACGCACTCCGCCCCAGCCGCGCTGACCAGCCTGATGGTACAGGAAACGCTGCCCGCGGGCTGGACCTTCCTGGGCGTCGTAAACCGTCCGGCGCCCCAGATCGCGCCCGCTGTCGGGACGACCGGTTTCCTTGGCTTCGCCTGGATCAAGGCGCCCACCATCTGGCCCGTCAAACTGACCTACCGGGTCTCCGTCCCTGCGGGGTCCCCCGGCGTCAAGAGCCTCCGCGGCATGGCCAGTTTCCGGGCCGACCGCGGCGAGATCGCGGTGGAGACGTCGGCATCCCCGGTCGCGGCCCCCGTGGCCGCAGGGCGCGGCTGGTTCGACCTGAGCGGCGCCTACTCCACCGCCGTGGCTGGCAACCCGCTGACGCTGGAGGTCGTGCATGACACCGCCGGTAAGCTCACGGGCATGGCCACCCTGCAGGTCAATACCGACTCGCGGCGGGTGCCGGTAACGATGTCCGTCAAGGGTCTTGCCAAGGGCTCCAGCGGCGCCCTGGTGGCGCGTCTGGTTCTGCAGGGCCACGACGACGCCAGGGCGATCCGCGTCGCCCTCACCCTCGATCTGGATCTGGACGCCGCGGCCCGGCAGCTCGTCGGCCGAGCCCGCGGCCGCATCGCACTCGGCCCGGTCGTCACCCCCGTCTCGCAGACCGTGACGCTGGACCTCCCGGGGCCGATGGACGGAACCTGGACCCTCGGTCTCGAGCTGGCCCCGTTCGGCGCCACCGCCGTTGGCAGCGCGACCCTGACCCTGTCCAACGGGGTGGCCCACCACCTCGCCGTGACCGGCAAAGCACGCGGGGCAACCACCACGCTGACCCTCTCTGGACTGCCGATGAATCCGGCGGCTAAAGACATCAGGATCATGGCCACCATCGAGGCGGCGAAGACTCCTCTTCCCCCCTTGTTTTTCCTCTCCGGCAGGGGCTATGGGCAGAGGGTCGGGAGGTTGGGCGTGGGCGACGCTGGCCAGTAGACGTTGCCGCTGGCAAGGCCGCGAGAGCGTCAGCCCGCCGCAGCCGTCCCGCCGCCAAGGCGTGTAGAGGCGGCGCTCGACCGCGACCTCCCCTGCCGCCAAGGCGTGTAGACGATGCGCTCGACCGCGACCTCACCGGCGGCCAGGTCGAAAAAGGCTTCCCCGTCGCGCACACCGACACTGCCGAAGCCGTCGGCGGCAGCAAAGAAGGCCCGGAAGTCGCCCTCGACGCGGGGTTCCAGGTGGAGAGTCCGGGTGACCGCGTCATAACGGGCGCCGGTCAAGCCCTGCAACATGCCGTAGGAACTCATGGCACGAGCGTACCAGTGGCCGCACTCGATCTCGTCGAACGGGTTGCGGACCGTGCCATCGTAGCGCTTGCGGCATAGACGGACAATCTCGAGACCCTCCTTGACCAAACCCATCAGCATCAGGTGTGACGCCACCTGGTATTCAATGCCGGTCCAAACTTCATCGCTGTAGACGAATGGCAGCGACAGGGCGTTGCCACGGGGCCAGGAGCAGAGCAGCAGTCCGCCTTCGTTGCCGCAGGCGTAGGTGGGCCGCTGCGGGTTGCTGTGACTCGAGAGGTCGCGGCGCAGATTGTGGCGATGGACCGCCCGGAGGTGCGCCTTCACCTTGGCCGAGTCGAGAACCTCCGTGCCGAGACCACACATGGCCGCCATCCAGGCGCCCAGAATGCCGTCCGAGAGGCACCCATCGCCGTATTGGTACTTGGGGCCTTCCCGGTGCAGCAGCGCCTGTGCTTCGGGCGAGTAGCCGCCGCCCATACTGGGAGCTGCCACGGGGTCGGCGGCACGCAGCCCGGTCCATTGAATCTTCTGCACAAAGTACTCGCCATTGAAGAGGTCGGTCTCAATGACCGCTTGGCTGGCGTCGGCGAGTCTTTGGTACTCCTCCACGTCCTCGCCCAGTGCCGCACCCATGGCGACGGCGGCATGCAGGGCCCCCAGGTAGAAGCTGGAGCACATGGCGTCGGGGCCCCAGAATTCGATGTCGTAGGTGTTGTGGTGGGGTTCGGAGAGCACGCCGCGCCGGTCCGGGTCCCAGGTGGCGATGCAGTAATCCAGGCTGGCGCGGAGGCGGGGCCAGAGGCTCCGCAGCCACTCCAGGTCGGCGCTGATGCGCCACTCACGATGGGCCTTCATGATGCCGCCAAATTGGCCGTCGCTGGCGGCATGGAACTCGTGGTCCGTCGGCCGGATGGGCAGCGAGGCCCGGAACTTCTGATGACCGCGCGCATCCTGGCAGGCGCCGAACTCGGCGTCACGCAGAGAGCGTTCAAGATCGGGAAACAGGTGCGGCAAAGCCTGTGCGTAGTTCCACACGTGGGTGCAGGAGCCGTGACAGCAGCCGCTTTGGTCGGAGCAACCCTCCCAGGCCCAGAAGCGCCCGTCCTGCTGGCGCAGGCAGGTGGGCGACTTGAGGATGGAGAGGTTGGCAGCAACCGCCTCGACAACCTCGGGCGGCAGCGTGGTGTCGAAGAAGCTGTCCCGGAAGACGACGGACTCCTGGCGCAGGCGTTCGTGTTCGGCCAACCAGTAGCAGGTCAGCGCTTCGATGTCCGCGAAGTGGCCGGCATACCAGGGCGCATAGGTCTCTTTCGAGGGCGCCTCCCCGGCGCAGGCGCAGGCCTCCCCGCCCAGGCGCAACGGGCTGAGGGGGACGTGCCAGAGCAGGTGCAGGGTGATGACTGTTTCGCCGGCCGGGTTCAGGTGGAAGGGCACGTACAGGCTCGCCCCGGGGCTGGCGGCGCCTTCGGCGTGCGGCGGACAGGCGTCGTCTCCGCCCCGCTGCACCTTGCGCCACAGCATGGTCAACGCATCGAACCAGCCGCCGCGGAACCAGCCTGCGTCAGCGCGCCCTTCCGCCCCGCTGACCACGGCGCGGAACACGCCCTGCTGCCAGGGGGCATCCGGGAGTGGCGGCTGCACCAGGTCAAACCCGGATGCGGTGGTACGCACCAGCGCCCGCGAGTCCGGCGCCACAGCCATGAAATTCTTGGCATGGAAGGAATAGACGCCGTCGACGGGCGTGCTGTCCGAGAGGTTGCGCAGGGTGATCTCAAGGCAGGCGACAGGGAGGCTGCTGTCAGCGCTGCACCCCGGGGTAAAGGGACTCCACCCGGTGACCGCGGCGGCAACCGGCAGGTCCGGATCGGACAGGGAGACCGTGGCGAACGGGAAGCGGGCGCGGAACACGGCGGCGCGGCAGCGCGGCAGGCCGTAAGTGGTGTTCTGGCCACCGTTGGCCGTGCCCGGCGGACCAAACAACTTCCAGGCCGGCACGGGACCTTCCAGGAGGCGTGCCGTCGGCGCGCCACGGACCCACAGGGCGGAGAAGACCAGGGGTTGATGAAACACCTCGGGCCGGTGACGCAGGGAGACGTGGGACAACGCTCCCGTCCCTTCAAGGCAAACCATGCCGGCGCCGATGCCGCCCAAGGGAAAGGCGATGCGGTCCAGAGACCGGCCCGAGTACGCATCGTTGAAGCGGTGTCGCGTCGTCGCCACGGGTGTCCTCCCAAGTCGTTCCGTGAGTACGGCTCAGGCGATCTCGGGTTCGACGCCGTCTTCCTCAAGCAGCAGGCGGAGTTTTTCCAACGCCTGGTTTTGGATCTGACGAACGCGCTCCCGCGTGCGGCCGATGGTCTGGCTGACTTCCTCGAGCGTCCGAGGCCGTTCCCCGTTCAGTCCAAAGCGCAGATTGAGAATCGTGCGTTCGCGCTCATCCAGGTGGTCGATGAGGCGCAGCATGTGGCGCAGGGTCTCTTCGTCCTGGACAATCTCGTCGGGCGACGTGGTTTTCTCGTCCGGGATGATATCGCGGAACTCGCCGTCTTCGCCGTGTTGGATGGGGTCATGCAGGGAGATGGTCGTGGTCTTGCCGAGGCGCAGGCCGGTGACGGTGCGTTCGGTCAGGTTGACTTCCTTGGCGATTTCCTTATCCGTTGGATCCCGACCGAGCTTCTCCGTCAGCCGTGTGCGTGCCGCCTGGATCTTACTGATCTTGCTGGCAGACTGTACCGGGATACGGATGGTGCGGGCCTGGTTCGCCAAGGCACGACGCATGGACTGCTTGATCCACCACGCCGCATAACTGCTGAGCTTGGCTCCTTTGGAAGGATCAAACTTCTCCACCGCCCGCATGAGGCCGATATTACCCTCCGATATCAGGTCAAGAAGCGGCAGCCCGAGCCCTTTGAAATCATGGGCAATCTTAACCACCAGCCGCAGGTTGCTGCGGATGAGTTTGGCGCGCGCATCCTTATCCCCCTGCTTGATGCGGGCAGCCAACTCCACCTCTTCATGCGGGGTCACCAGTGGATACTGGCCGATGTTCTGCATGTAAAGCTTCATCGTGTCATTGTCTGACAGCATGATGTCGCAGTCTCCTTGGCAGTGTCTGGTCGCTGGCCTCCGGTAGGAGGTCCGGCCACCCGGCAACCCGGTGGACGTGTGAAGCGCCACAGGACTGTGTCCAGAACACCTGCCGCCAGCACAGAGAGAAGCCATTACAAAGACGCAAAACGCCAGGCTTAATATAGCACGGTAAGGACGTCCGTCAACGCCGACTCGCCCCGTCAGCACCCAATCCATGGTTGCGTACTGACTCTGTAACGTGCAGAGGGACACGATATTGGCGCTTGGCCGTCGAGTGGTAAATGCACTAGATAACAAAGCAAGAGCGACCGCTTACATACAGCGGTCGCTCAGTGCAAACCAGATGGTACCAGAGGGGGGACTCGAACCCCCACGCCCTTGCGGGCACTAGGACCTGAACCTAGCGCGTCTGCCAATTCCGCCACCCTGGCATGGTCAACGGCATACCAATACCCCCGCGGCGCGCCAATTCAAGGCCGACGAAACGTTTTCTGGCAACCGGGCAGTTCAGGTGTAAGTCGGGCTTGGACTGGCCCGCCGCGCAGTGGCGCGCGGAGAGGTCGCCCGCGATGCTTAAAGCACCCTCCAGCCTGAGCGCGGGACTGGGCCGTCAGGAAAACCAGACGCCGAAGCTTGATTTCGCGCCGGGGACCCCTATCTTGAAGGGTTCTTAGGGTGCCGGTTTACGGTGGCGCCGTACCGGTGGTAGATCGGGGTGAACTGGACCCGTCGGGCCAGTGGCTAGGTTGGAGCCTGTGCGGATTATGATCAGTGTTCTTATCTTCCTGCTCACGACCATCGAGGTGATTGCGGCCCTTCTGTTGATCGGGATCATCCTGATTCAGCAGAGTAAGTCCGGCGGGGGACTGACGGCCATGGGGGGGGGCATGACCGAGTCGGTTTTTGGCGCCTCGGCCGGGAATGTCCTGACCAAAGGCACGGTGACACTGGCGGCCGTATTTCTGGCGGCGACCCTTGCCCTGGCGATCATCACCGGGCACCGCGGCCCGCGGCGCAGCGTGGCGGACGGGCTGGCCGTAGAGGCTCCCGCCGCCGCGGAGAAGGCGGCGGCAGTGGCGACGCCAGTTGCGGCGCCGACCACCGAGGGGACGGCAGCGAGCCCGGCCCCTGTCGCAGACCAAACCCCGGTTCCGGCAGCGGCGGTTCCGGCAGCGGCGGTTCCGGCAGCGGCGGTTCCGGCAGCCGGTAACGCCAAGTGACGGGCAGTGGTTTGGGTGGAGAGGTTGCTCCCTAGCGCTTCCGCTTCCTACTCGATATCATGGTCACGTTGTCAGCTACAGTGCGCAACGAGTTCGGCATCCACTGCCGACCGTCCTCCTTGATTGCCCGAGAGGCGATGGATTACCCCGGGTCGATCACCGTCCGCGCTGAAGGCGGGGACGCCAACGCCAAGAGTATCCTGGAGTTGGTGGGTCTCGCCGTTGGTTTTGGCCAGCGGGTGCGCATCAGCGTCGTGGGTCCCGATGAGGAGGCCGTTGCCCGGCGCTTTGCGGCGTTGTTCGAGCAGCGCTTCGACTTCGCTCGTTGAGCGCCCGCAGCCGCCTTTCGGCGGTGGATTTTCCAGGCTCTGGCGTTCGGCTTGGCCCCCACTCTTACTCGTTGAGCGCCCCACGGCCGCCTTTCGGCGGTGGCTTTTCCAGGCTCTGGCGTTCGCATTCGCCGCCACTTGGGTTTATAGCATCCTATAGTATCTCCTATCGGGTGAGGCTCTTGCCGAGCCCTCGGCTCGCTAGCGTCTCGCCCTCCAGCGTGAGGTCGTCGAGGCCGCGCAACCCGCGGAGTGCGAGCGGTCTCAGCGAGCCGTTCTGGGGTTCTGCAAGAGCCTATGGTTGTTGGTCTTCACCCTGCCTGGCGGCGGTAAGAACGAAGCCGCGGCCAGGACTCCGGGAGATGTCGATGCGCGAGTATGTGCTGCCGCAGGAAGTACGCGGTAAGTGGATCTGGCTGGGGCACGGTACCGACCGGCTGGAGAGTTACGTTTTCTTCCGCCGCGAGGTGACGCTGTACGAGACGCCGGCCTCGGCAGAGCTGTGGATCACGGCGCGGACCCGGTTTCATCTCTACATCAATGGGCGGTATATCGCCTTCGGCCCCCCACCCAGCCCCAGTGAACATGCGTACGTTGCCTGTCTGGATGTGGGCTTTCTGGTGGAGACCGGCAAGAACAGCATTGCGGTCTTGGCGCACAATACCAGCGTCTCACGCTTCGGGTCGCGCCGACACCCGTGCGGGCTGTGGATGCAGCTTGACATCAACGGTGAACCCTCGGTCTGGACCGACGATTCGTGGTTGTGCAAAGAGGGCGACTGCTTTCTGCCCAATCAGCCGCGTTCCTCTCAGTCTGGGGCGTTTGCGGAGTGTGTCGACCTGGGGCTATACCCTGAAGGTTGGCAGAACAAGGAGTTCAATGCCCGCACCTGGCGGGCTCCTGACCTGGTGGAGAAGCTGTCCGCTACGGAGGGGCGGCTGGAGGCCGTCGTCAGTCCGCAGTGGAGTATTGAGCATCGCAGCCCCACCGCGGTCCTTTGTCGGGGCAGTGGGAAAGCCGCGACGGCAGGCTCGTGGGTCTCCTTCGGCCATCTGGCCCGCGAGCGCGGCGGCGGCGTCTACGTCGCTGAGACCTTCCTTTATAGCGAGCAAGACGTCGATCTGGCGGTGGACGTGTATGCGGATGATCCCTATCGGCTCTTTGCCAATGGCCTGCAGGTCAATGCGCAGGGGGTGCAGCCGTTGCCGCCGCGGGCCGACCTGAACCGGAGTCGTCAGCCTTGTTTTGGGCAGGCGGACTTGGCCCCCCCTGAGGCCGTGATCCCGCTGCACCGGGGCTGGAACCGGCTCGTGCTCGGCCAGCAGGTCGAACGGGAGAGTGCGGGGATGTCGCTGGTGTTGCCGGAAGTCGATCCTGGCCTGCTGATTTTCCGGCGTGGCGCCGAGGACCAGGCGCCCGCGGGGTGGTCGTTGTTTGGGCCTTTCCGCACGCCGCTGCCACTGCTCTCGGGGAACGTGGAGTTGGGCTCGCTGCCGCGCGCCGCCTTCGACCCGGCCCTCGCGGCGCCCGTGGACGTGGCCGCCGTGCTCAGCACCTGGGCTTTCGAGGTGGTTTCCGAGGTCCGCCTGCCGCCGCTGGACCGGGTGGCCTTGCGCGAAGGCGAGTACATCGTGCTGGATTTCGGCCACACGATGTATGGCTGTCCGGAACTGACGGTGAGGGGCGGCGATGACGACGTTCTGGACGTGATCTGGGGGGAGCACTTTGTGAATTGGCAGGTGCCGGTCATCCTCGAGGGGCGGCGCTGTGTCAGTACCCTGATCATGGGGGCGGGGGTTTCCACCTGGCGGGGGTGTCAACCCCGGGGGTTGCGATATCTGATGCTTCTGGCCCGGAAGTCTGTTGACGTCATCCACGTCAGCGGCGTTGGATTGTGTGTCCGCGAGTGCGACTTCCCGTCCCCGGGCGCCTTTTCCTGTTCAGACTCGGTGCTCAATGACATCTGGGAAACCGGCCGACGGACGCTGAGCAGTACGATGCAGGTGCATTTCCTCGATAGCCCGGCGAAGGACCAGACGCAGTACATCACCGATGCCATGATTCAGTCATGGGCCGGCTACCACACTTTTGGGGCCTACGATCTGGCCGGCAAGTCGATCGAGGAGTTCGCCCGAGTCCAGTTTGAAACCGGCGAGATGAATGCCGTCTGCCCCAGCGACATGTTCCTGCACATGCCGGACTACTCGCTGGCCTGGCCCGTGTGGCTGCAGCGGCATTACCTCTACACCGGAGACGAGGCACTGCTGGAACGGATGCTGCCCACCCTGCAGCGCCTGCTGGACTACTACCACAGCGTCGCCCTGAGCGGGCGCGAGGTTCTCGCCAACTTGCACCAGTCCTGTGGGGCGTATTGTTTCCTGGATCACGGGGATATCGATCGTGAAGGCATTGTGACGGGTCTGAACGCGATCTACTGTCGGGCCCTGCTCAGCGGCGCTTGGTTATTCAATCAGGCGGGGCAGGTGGAGCGTGCAGCGGCTCTGCGCCGCCGTGCCGGCCGGGTGGCGCAGACGGTCCGCCAGTTGGCCTGGGATGAGCAACGCGGGCTCTTCTCGGACGGCTGGAACGACGGTCAGGCGAGCGAGTTCTGTTCTTGGCAGACGAATGTGCTGGCCATCTACGGGGGCATCGCCGAGCCCGAGCAGTACGGGGCTGTCTTCGACAAGCTCTTCTGCGATGAATCGCCCTACGAGTTGTTCTCCGCCGGTGACGCCAACAACCCCTTCTTCAAGTACTTCGTTCTGGAGGCGGCCTTTGCCTTGGAGCGCCGGGATTGGGCGATGAAGCTGATTCGCTGGTACTGGGGGCAGATGCTGCAGCGTGGTGCGACGACCTGGTGGGAGCTCTTCGACCCGGAGCGGCGTTCCGCCGACGTGCCGTCGTGCAGCACCTGCCACGGTTACGGCGTCTCGCCCAATGCCTACCTCTGCACGGAGTTGGCCGGCATCCGTCCGGCCGTGCCGGGCTTTGGGATGGCGTACTTTAACCCCCTGCTCGGTATGACTGACTGGGTCAAGGCGCGCATCCCGACCCCGCACGGCCACATTACGGTAGACTGGCATTTCCGCGAGACCGGCGAGTTCGAGGCCATGATCGACGCCACGCATCCGCTGGAGGTGATTCCGGTCCTGCCGCCCGGCATCGTGGAGACCGCGCTGATCCACGTCAGCGATACGGTGAGCATTCTCGCCGAACCGAGGATCGCGGAGCCGTGACCCCGCCCCGCGTCTGGCCCTGGACCCCGCCCCGCCAACCCCTTGCGGGCGGGTTCACGGTAGCCGCCGTCTGCAAGACCCCCGAGACGGCGGTAAGGTTGCGCGTTGGGTTAGGTTGCGTTGCTGCGCCTGCCACGCACGCTTGATGGGATGTGGCTCTGTTCTACGCAACCTCAGGCGAGGGTGCCGACGGGCATATTCTTTCCGTGACCCAAGTCACGGAAAGGACGTGCATCATGGCCGTCGCAGTCGCAGATGGCCCGGTGATGACGCTTGCCACTCTTCGCGAGCGCTATCGGCACTACGCCCTGACCATCCGCAGTGTGAGCGCGGAGTTGGTCAGGAAGCGGTTCCTCTACTTGGGTCGGGTGCGCAGGTTGGCGCATCTTCCCAGAGCCTTGCCGGAGTCATGCATCGTCGCGCTGGGGCGGAGCATCGAGCGGCAGAGCTCGGTAGGTTGCCAAATGCTGACTGGCAACCGCAACAACAAAGCTGCCAGACCGCCTGGCGCAACATAACCAAACGCGCAACATGACCGCCGTTGTGTGGGGGTCTTGCCGACGGCGGCTACCGCGATCCGCCGCGGCGGACCCGAAACGGGCTTGGCGGCGCGGGCTCCAGCGATGCGTCAGGCCTTGCACGTCGGTTTGCTCTTGCCGTCTTGCTTGTCTCCGGCGCCAGCATGCTCGTGCCCAACCCCCATGGCCTTGTCGCAGCACGGACAACCGGTGCCCTTCTGTACGGCAGTGGCACGCCAGAGCCCACGGACGATCAGCACGACCAGCGCCACCACTACGACCACAATCAGCACGGTTGTCATGATCTTCGTCTCCACCAGTCGCTCGTTGTGCCGCCCGACGTACGCGGTATAATAGCCCTTGCCAATGTAGATAGGCGTCGCCACCTTGCAACCGGCGCCGGCTAAAGCGCCGGTCCGTCGGTAACCGCGCCTCCGCGTTGCGGGAGACGAAAGCGGCCGTACCCATGACTAGCCAGCCACAGGGGGCGCCGTATTCCCCGCCACAAGCCCAACTCTGCCGCCCGCGGCTGACCGCCATTGCCCTCGCCGGAGCAGACTTGGCTGCCCTGACCCTGTGCAATGCCATCGCCGTCTACGGCTACCTGGCCTGCCGCGGACGCTACGACCCGGCGCTCTACGGTCAACTGTGGCCGTGCCTGCTGCTGTTCATCATCGCCTATGACCTGGTTGGCATGTACCACGGCGTAGCATTGTACCCGGGGGCGGGCCTGGGCCCGGCCGAGGAACTCCGCCGCGGCACCATTGCCACGACAACCTGCTACCTGCTGCTCGCCTCGGCCACCTTCGTTGCCAAGACCTCCAGCCAATACTCACGGGCCGTCTTCCTGATCGCCTGGATGCTGAGTCTGGCGCTGCTGCCCGCCGTCCGCGCCGGCCTCAGGTCCTGGCTGGCGCGCCGCCCCTGGTGGGGGGCCTCCTGTGTCATCTTTGGCGGTGGCGAGGCCCTGGACCATGTTCTGCACGTGCTGCAGCGGCACCCCGAGTATGGGCTCAAACCCTGTGCCGTGGTGCCGCCGAACTGTGACGGCAGCGCTCCTGCCCTACACGGCCTGCCCCTCGCTTGCAGCCTGGATGCACCGGAGCGCCTCGCGGCCCAGGGAGTCAACTACGCCATCATCGTCATCCCCAGCCAGACCCGCGAAGACCTGCTGGCCCTGATCGAACGCATTGGCCGGTCCTTCCAGCATATCCTCGTCATCCCCGCGGTGCTGGGCCACGCCGCCGTCTGGGCTAACTCGCGCTGCATCGAGACGATTCTTGGCCTCGAAGTACGGCAGAACCTGCTGCTCCCCGTGCCTCGCCTCTGCAAGCGCTTCGCGGACCTGGCCATCGGCGTCGTCTGCCTGGCGGCGCTGGCGCCGGCGATCCTGACCATCGCCGCCGTCGTACGACTGACCTCGCCCGGGCCAGGCTTCTACGGCCAGACCAGGCTGGGCCGCGGCGGCAAGCCGTTTCGCATGTGGAAATTCCGCACCATGTACACCGACGCAGACCGCTTGCTCGCGGACGACCTGGCCGGCTCCCCGGAGGCTCGCCAAGAGTGGGACCGGACACACAAACTCAGGAACGACCGGCGGGTCACCCCCGTAGGCCGGCTGCTGCGTCGCCTCAGCCTCGATGAACTGCCCCAGGTGTGGAATGTCATCCGCGGCGACATGAGCCTGGTTGGCCCCCGCCCCATCGTCGCTGCCGAGGTCACTTCCTACGGCCCCGCCTTCTCCCTCTACACCCGCGTGCATCCCGGCCTCACCGGCCTCTGGCAGGTCTCCGGCCGCAATACGCGGTCCTTCCGGGAACGCGCTGAATTGGATGCGTTCTACGTACGTAACTGGTCCGTCTGGCTTGACCTGTATATCCTCATGCGGACCGGCCGCGCCGTGCTCAGCGCCGAGGGCGCGTACTGAACCAGAGAGAGCGAGCTGGGCGGTTTCATGTGGAGATGCGGTGGGCTCCACCGCCGCTTGGTGGAGATGCGGTGGGCTCCACCGCCGCGCCTGAGGCCAGGCGCATCTCCAGGGGAATGGAAATGCGGTGGAGGGCCA